>NZ_DFQP01000014.1:27904-28123 GCF_002377845.1 Microbacterium sp. UBA3486 | reverse complement strand
CCTCCGCGCACCGTGCTGATGCTCGGCAGCGCCCTCCAGGCCGCCGCGATCGTCGCCGTGGCCCTGGCCGGCACGCCCGCCGTGTTCATCACCGCGGCTGTCGTCGCCGGATCGGGGTTCGGGTTGGTCGAGGCCTCAGGGTCGGTGGCCGCGAAGTCCCTGTCGGTCGGCAGCGCGACGGGTCTGCTCAGCGCACTGCTCGGCACGGTGGCCGTCTGC
>NZ_DFQP01000014.1:26704-27682 GCF_002377845.1 Microbacterium sp. UBA3486 | reverse complement strand
GTCACCCCGCTGATCGTCGCCGCCGGGTCGGGTGTGCGTGCGACGCTCGGCATCCTGGCGGTCGTTCCGCTGCTCACGATCGCGATGCTCACGGGGTCGGTGTCGCCGGATGCCCGCACCGCGGCTCCCGCGCGCCGCGACGTCCGCGGGCTGCGCGTGCTCCTGCCCTTCGCCGTCGCCCTCCCCCTCTACGTCGGCGTCGAGACCGTGCTGTCGGGATGGTCGGCCGTGATCCCCGAGCGGATCCTCGAGGTCGACCCGGCCCTCGCCGCGTTGGGGACCTCGGCGTTCTGGGCGCTGATGGCCGTCGGACGCTTCGGCGCGGCGGCCCTGCGCCGGCTCTCCGTGTCGCCGATCGCGATCCTCATCACCGCCACGAGCGCCGCCGCGATCCTGATGGCGGTCGCAGGACTGCTGGTGGCGTCCGCACCCGCGGGGGCACTCGTCGCATTGGCCGCCGTGGTCGTGCTGCTCGCACCGAGCTATGGCCTCATCCTCGGACTCGCCCTCGACCGACTCGACCCGGCACGCAGCGCCGCCGTGACAGGTGCGCTCGTCGCGTGCGGCGCGGTGGGCGGTACCTTCGTGCCCACACTGATCCTGCTGATCGGCCGCGACCCCGCATCGAGTACGACATTCTTCGTCTCGGCAGGGCTCTGCGCACTCGTGCCGGTGCTGATGCTGGTCGCGTCGCGGACGCCGTCGCAGACACCCGCGGCGAGCTGACACTTCCTCCACACCTCACGACACCACCGACCTCTTCACAGATGCTGGAATACCGGCGCACCCCCCGGCGAAGGCGGCGTAACGTCGTCGATACACCCATCCGGGCAAGGAGAGAGAGCAACGTGTCCACGGAAGTTCTCGCGATCATCATCAGCGCGGTCGGTGTCGTGGTGACGCTCGGCACGAGCATGTTCGTCGGCGCCGCGTGGATGGTCCGACGTATCGACGCCGTCACCGACCTGAAGATATCCG
>NZ_DFQP01000014.1:0-26630 GCF_002377845.1 Microbacterium sp. UBA3486 | reverse complement strand
GACCTGAAGATATCCGTCGCCCGGCTCGAAGGACCACCACGACGTCTGCTCACCGCGGGAAGGAGATGAGACGGTGACCACCGAGATCCTCACGATCGTCATCAGCGCGATCGGCATCGTACTCACCCTCGGCACCAGCCTTTTCGCCGCAGGCGCATGGATGGTGCGCAGAATCGACGATCGCATCGACGCCGTCGAAGAGAAGCTCAGCGCCCGCATCGACGCTGTCGACGAGAAGCTCAGTGCTCGCATCGACGCGGTAGCCGCAGACGTCACCGACCTGAAGATATCCGTCGCCCGACTCGAGGGTCCACCGCGTCGCCTGGTCACTGCGAGCCGCTGATAGTCCCTCCGGAGGGAAGGTCTAGCGCAGCACGAGGGCGGCGGCGCCGATGAGCGGCCCCTCGTCACCCAACCCCGAGCGCACGACGCGTGTACGGCGCGAGTACTCGTGAGCCGCGCTGCCGGTCAGAGCCTGCTGCACGAGGTCGATGTAGTCAGAGGACACCCGAGAGAAGCCGCCGCCGATGGCGACGATATCGAGGTCGACGAGTGTGGCGGCATCGGCGAGCGCCTCCCCCACCTCGCGTGCAGAACGTTCGATCGCCGCCCGCGCGATGGGGTCTCCGGCGGCGGCGTCCCGCGCGAGGTCCTCGCCGGTCGCACCTGCCCAGCCCTGCTTCTGCGCCCAGGCTGCGCTCGCCGGCCCCGAGGCGATCTCCTCGAGCGTCAGACCGCCCTCGCGGCGCACCTGACCGAGGTGACCGGCATTGCCGGTGGCGCCGGGAATATATGCGCCGTTCGCAACGAATCCCCCACCGACCCCCGTCGAGACGACGATCGACAGCGAGGCACCAGCTCCCTGCGTGGCCCCGAGCCACGACTCGGCGAGCGCGAGCGCACCGCCGTCGTGACCGAGCACGGTGGGCACGTCGCTCCCCATGACGGTGGATGCCGCCGCACGGACCGACTCCTCGAGCCTGAAACCACGCGCCAGAGGCATGTTCACGGGCATGATCGCGCCGGCGGTGCGGTCGATCGGGCCGGCGCTGCCGACTCCCGCTCCGACGAGCTCACCGTCCGAGGGCAGAACCGCGAGCGCATGCTCGACGATCGCGACAACCGCGGTGTCGAGCGACGCGAGAGTCGCTTCGCGACCGGTCGACTGTCGACTCCTGCTGCCGTCGACGAGCAGACCGTCCTCCGCGACGAGCGCGGCCTCCATCTTCGTGCCGCCGACGTCGACGGCCAGCGCGTAACGCGTCACTGCGGGTCGAGCCCGAGGTCGTCGAGGTCGAAGGCGGCGCGCCATTCGAGTCCCTCGGCTTCGATCGCAGCCTGCGCACCGGTCTTGCGGTCGACGATCACGGCGACGGCGACGATCTCGGCGCCTTCCTTGCGCAGGGCTTCGACGGCCTTGAGCGCCGACTGCCCGGTGGTCGAGGTGTCTTCGAGCACGACGACGCGCTTGCCCTTGACGTCGGCGCCCTCGATCTGGCGGCCGCGGCCGTGGTCCTTCGGCTCCTTGCGCACCACGAACGCGTCGAGCGGAGTGCCGGCCGCGACCGAGGCGTGCAGCACCGAGTTCGCGATCGGGTCGGCGCCGAGCGTGAGCCCGCCGACAGCCACGACGTCGAGGTCGCCGATCAGGTCCAGCATGATGCGGCCGATCGCGGGAGCGGCGCGGTGGTCCAGCGTGAGCTTGCGCATGTCGACGTAGTACGTCGCTTTCTTGCCGCTGGAGAGGGTGAAGTCGCCATGGAACACCGCCTCGTCCTTGATGAGGTCGAGGAGTGTCTGGCGGTCTGCGTCGAGTGCGGTCACGGCATCCAGTGTAGGAGGTGGGCCCTAGGCTGGAGGCATGCGCTTGGCCACCTGGAACGTCAACTCCATCCGCACCCGCGTCACCCGCACCGTCGAGTTCGCCGTCCGAGAAGACATCGATGTGCTGGCGATGCAGGAGATCAAGTGCAAGCCCGAGCAGTTCCCCTACGGGCCGTTCGAAGAGGCCGGCTACCACGTCGAGGTGCACGGCCTGAATCAGTGGAACGGCGTGGCCATCGCCAGCCGTCTCCCCGTCACCGATGTGCGCACGTCCTTCGACGGGATGCCGGGGTTCGCCAAGGGACATGAAGGACCGGATGCTCCGCTCGAGGCCCGCGCGCTCGGCGTGATGGTCGACGGGGTCCGGGTATGGAGCCTCTACGTGCCCAACGGGCGCTCTCTCGAAGACCCGCACTACCTCTACAAGCTGCACTGGCTGGAGCAGTTGAAGAAGTCGACGGCCGCCGAGCTGTCGGCGAACCCCGACCTGCCGCTGGCACTGGTCGGCGACTTCAACATCATCCCGTTCGACGTCGACAACGGCGATCCCGACATCGTGATCGGCCGGTCCACCCACGTCTCTCCGCAGGAGCGCGACGCGTTCTTCGCGTTCCAGGATGCCGGGGTGACCGACGTCGTGCGCCCGCTGATCCCCGAAGGCTTCACCTATTGGGACTATCAGCGCCTGAAGTTCCCCCGCAACGAGGGCGTCCGCATCGACTTCGTGCTGGGATCACGCACGCTGGCCGAGGCCGTGACGGGCGCATCCATCCACCGCGACGAGCGCAAGGGCGAACAGCCCAGCGATCACGTCCCTGTGGTCGTCGATCTCGACGGCCGACAGCTCGGAGCCGGCGGCGCCGATGACGACGACGACATGCCGATGATCTTCTCCTGAATGCCGATCCCGTGAGTGTGCGTCTGATCGCCACCGATCTCGACGGCACGCTTCTCGATTCGACGTCGTCCGTCACCCCGCGTACCCGCGCTGCCCTCGACGCGGCACGAGAGCGGGGCATCCACGTCGTCCCTGTCACGGCACGCCAACCGATCGGGCTGCGTGCCATCGCGGCGGATGCAGGTTTCGACGGGTGGGCGCTGTGCAGCAACGGCGCCTACGCCGTGCGCCTCGACGACGGGCGGATGTTGTTCTCCGAAGAGCTTCCCCCCGAGACGATCCGCATCCTGGCCGAGGCTCTGCGCGCGAGCATCCCCGGGCTGCTGTTCGCGAGTGTGCGCGACGCCGGCGAGACGTTCGTGGCGCAGGACGGCTATGCCGCGATCGCCGCTCTCGCCGACCACAAGCGCGACCCTGCCACGATGGGTGGCGTGCCGTTGCCGCACGTGCTCGCCGCTCCCAGCCTGAAGTTCGTGATCCGGCACCCCGAGCTCGCACCCGCCGCGCTGTTCGACGCGGTGCGAGCGCTCGGGCTCACCGGCTTCGAGGCGACGCTCTCGGGTGCGCCGTTCGTCGAGGTCATGGCCGAGGGCGTCACCAAGGCGACGGGTCTCGCCCGGCTCTGCGAACACCTCGGTATCGACCGCGCCGACGTCGTCGCCTTCGGCGATGCGCTCAACGACGTCGAGATGCTCCGCTGGGCAGGGCATGGCGTCGCGATGGCCGACGCCGAACCCCTGGTGAAGGACGCAGCCGACGAGACGACCACCTCGAACGACGACGACGGCGTGGCTCAGGTGATCGAGCGACTGCTCGCCTGACGCGCTATTGCACGTCGGCCGAATACCTGACAAATGGATTCGTCGAGCGACTCGATATTGCAGGCGACGCGACGGCACGCATAGCTTTCGGTTGTGAAGCTCCCCCACGCCCCGCACACAGCCCGCACCCGTCGTCCCGCATCCGACCACCGCGAAGGCCGCCGTGGACGCCGCCTGACTCTCCTCGGAGGGATCTGCGCGGCAGCCATCGTGCTCGGCGGCGGCACGCTCTCCGCAACTGCCGCGCCTCCGGCTGCGGGCCTGGGCGCCGAGAAGACGCTCTCGGGAACATCTTTCCGGTCCGTGCAGCAAGCGGCGATCGCCACGGCAATGTCGACCGCGCAGGCGACGGGCGAGCCCGTGCCTGTGGAGGGCATGATCACCCCCACACAGCAGCACCTGGCGATGCCCGATGGCACGATGCAGTACGAAGCGTCGACCGTCCCGGTTCGAGTGGAGCAGGACTCCGAGTGGGTGCCGGTGGACACCACCCTCACGCGAGTGGACGGCTGGCTGGAGCCGATCGCCTCTGCCGCACCCGTGCGGTTCTCCCTCGGCGGCGGCAACGAGCTGGCGCAGGTGCAGACCGAGTCCGGGGAATGGGTCACTGAGACCTGGCCCTACGGCACGCTCCCCGCCCCGACGGTCGACGGCGATACGGCCACGTATGCGAACGTGCTGCCCGACGTGGATCTGAAGATGGTCGCCACCAAGACGGGGCAGGCATCGGTCTACGTCGTCAAGACCGAGAAGGCGGCACAGTCGGGCACGCTCGACGATCTCCACGTCCTTATCCGAGACGCCGAGCTGAGCACGAAACCGAACGGCTCCGTCGAAGCGGAAGCAGCCGATGGTTCGCAGATCGTTGCGGGGCAGCCACTGTGGTGGGACTCCTCCGAAGGAGGCAGCTTCCGCGAGCCCGGAGCAACCGAGCCCGTACTTCCGGTGACGCACGACATCGGCGACGATCGCGTGGCGCTCGACGTCGGGGCCTCGGTCACGACGCAGGAGAAGGCATCCGGACAGGAAGTGACCTATCCGATCTTCATCGACCCCGACTGGTCGGCCGGCATCCAAGCATCCTGGTACACGGACGCTGCATACCCGAACCAGTCGTACCTCAACGCGAGCACCTCGGATGTCCTGCGCATGGGACGATACGAGAACTTCCGGGGCAACATCTTCTACGAGTTCATCATCAGCCCCCTCGCGGGCAAGGAGATCCTCGGCGCACGGCTCGGGGCGACGCAGATCAGATGGGCGTCATGCCCGAACAGTCCCGTCCAGGTGCGCGCCTTCGGCCCGCAGTCCGGAGGATTCACCTGGAACCAGCAGAACCACTCCCTGTGGGGCCCTGTACTGGACACGCAGAACCCCGGCTCGTGCAGCAGCGGGCCTGAGGCCGTCGGCTGGAACGTGACGGCGGGCGTTCAGGCCTACGTCGGACAGACCTGGTTCCAGCTCGGGCTCGCGCCCCAGAACGAGACGGTCGTGTCGCGACGCCACTTCAGTCGCGCGGCTACTTTGACTGTCTCGTACAACAGCCGTCCGAACGCGACGACCGACCCCGTCTTCGTGTCGCCGAGCCGTCAGTGCGGCACGGCCGCGGCTCCGGCCATGATCGGCCAGACCGATGTCACTGTTCAGGTGAACCAGACCGACCCGGACCCCGGGAACGTCGACGTGAACTTCCACATCATGAAGGCCTCGGCGCTGGCGACCTCGCTGCAGTGGAAGCACCCGGGGCTCGGCGCACAAGGGCTCAAGACGGCGACCTTCACCGGACTCACCAACGGTGAGACCTACGCCTGGTACGCACGAGGGAGCGACTGGGTGCACGACGGTGTCGCGCCCACCGCGTGGTGCTACTTCACGGTGGACACGACGAAGCCCGCGGTACCTGCCGTGACCGCCCCGACAGGTGCGACCTACACGGTCGGCACCAGGGTCGATCTATCCGTCTCCGGGGCAAGCGACGTCGCCGGCTACGTCTACTGGGTGACGCCGACGCAGCTCAGTACCCCGGCACCTCCCGTCCCGGCAGACGGGACGGTCTCGGTCAATGCGACGCTGCCCGCGTGCGCGACGGCCCTCACACAGAACGTGCGCTGGGCGTGCAAGGCTCCGGCCGGAGCGACCACACTGAGCGTCGCCCCGACCGACACCCTGTCGACGCTGTGGATCTCCGCATACGACAAGGCAGGAAACCAGTCCGCCGCGACGGGCGTCCCGCTCTACCCCGGCGGCAACACCGGAACCCCCGCTGCCGCCGCCGACCTCGATGCGGGACACGCGTGGCAGGTCACGCAGATGTCCACCCCGCTGCCGAACACGATCCCGGACTCCAACCCGTGGATCGGCGCTGGTGGCATCGACTTGCTGATACCCGAGACCAGCTCCACCACCTCGACGGATCTGCCCGACCCGCCCATCGAGACCCCGGTGCTGTCGACCGCTGGGGGAACCGCCATGGAGGTGAGCACGATGTATCCCGCCGTGAACGCGATGAACAGCTTCACGTTCAACGTGTGGGTGAAGACCCGGTATCTGCCTGCCTCAGGCTCCCAGAAGATCGCGATGCAGGGAGGAGGCGCGAGCGGCTCCGTCCAGCTGCAGGTCACCAGTGCGGGCACCTTCG
The DNA here is from genome assembly GCF_002377845.1 of Microbacterium sp. UBA3486. Taxonomy (NCBI): domain Bacteria; kingdom Bacillati; phylum Actinomycetota; class Actinomycetes; order Micrococcales; family Microbacteriaceae; genus Microbacterium; species Microbacterium sp. UBA3486. The sequence continues at coordinate 20,449 of NZ_DFQP01000014.1, read as the reverse complement.
CCTTCTGCCTCGGAGACTATTCTGTGAACTCCGCCAGCACGACACCCACGAGCAACTGCGCCACCGGCGGTACGGTGACACCCGGATCGTGGCAGATGCTCACCGGCATGTGGGATGCGACGAACAAGCAGCTCCGACTCCTCGTCGGCAACTCGATCACCCCGGTCGCCGTCAATTCGCACATCAACGGAGCCGGCGACCGCTCAGCCAGCGGCCCCCTCGTCTTCGGCCCCGCTCCGATGACAGGACGATTCGAAGGCCTGATCGCCAACCCCGTCATGGTTCCCGGCGTCATCAACCACATCCAGCTCGCGCGGCTCAACGCCTTCGAGCTGCCGTTCACCGACTGAGCACGAGGTCATTTCTCGGAGCCGCACACCGGCGCGGACGAGCAGCGCCCATCTGTCACGGACGCGAGCGCCCGGCCGTGCTCGCTCGATTCATCGCGAGGTGCGGGTGTCTCGCGCGGGTCCGATGACGAGCGCCCATTCACCCACTTCCACGATCCCTCCGACCACGAGTCAACTCTCGTACCCCCAGCAAGACGCGCACTCGAAAGGCGTCGGCCTCTCCATCGCACCGCACCAAGCCGACAGCCTCGGATCGACCGGGATATCGGCTGATCGAGCGTCACAAGCGACAGGACCGAACAGGCGGACAGGAGACAAGCCATCTTCCGATGATCACGGCAGCGGCGCGACCACATAGCTGCGTTTTCCATCGCATCGAGGCACACCAAACTCGTACCAGCGGACTGTCGCTCACCGCCTGATCCGGGCCACCACAGGATGTCAGCGGTTCCTGCTCCATGGGGCGAATTCGGACGCGGCTCAGCGTGCTCCTCACGGGCGCACCCAGACGGTTCTCGTGAACTCCCAACCGAGGCTTCGCTCTCGAGATGATCGGCCGCACGAGTAGTCAGCCGTGTAACCCTCCCCCCAAGGGTGTCCGTCGTACGGGCACCGATATTCTTCTCGGTCGTTTGGTGTGGCCCAGTATTCTCGGGAGAAAACGTAGAGGGAAGGCGGCTCGTACGGCTCGAGAACCGGAAGCCTGTCCAGCGAAGGCACCTCTGTTTCCAGCGCGACGCTGTCTCCCCAGGGTAGAGCGAGGCGAGCTTCCATTCCCGCCGGTAGCCTCCGGTCGCACGACGACAACAACTCAAGACTCGCTTGGATATCGAACCCACCATCGGGGGTCTCGCCGAGGATCTCGTCCAGGTGGTTGACCACGAACAGACATCTCATCGAGTCGATTTTGGCCACGCTTTGCGCGACCCATTCAGACACACGTTGCTCATTCAAGAGGAAATGCTCCACCCGTTTCTCTGCAGCCAGGAAGTCTGATCTCGAGTCAAAGCGCTGAAGCCATGTTTCCACGTGCCATCACTGAGGGGACCGCTCACGCCACGAGAGCGGCGAACGGAACGGGCCCTCTCAGAAGCGCGCGAGAGGGCGAAGCGGGAACCGAAGCGCGCCAGACGAGCCGGTCCTCGTGTCAGCTAGCGGTCCCTGTGCTCGATCCTCCGCCGTCCTGCCGCGACTCAGGTCGTATCGGGACAGGGCTTCGAAGACACATCACCTTCCGGCGTCAACCACTTACCGGGGGCGAGCCCGTCTTCCGGGATCCTGAAGAGCGCGGACGTGACCTGCCCCAGTTTTTCGTTCATGTCCAGGAAATAGCGCACGCCGGGCTCTGGGTTCGACTTCAGGCTGACACTGTTGAGGAGATCCGGATTGTTGCCGCCGACCACGAGGATCTCGCCAGCAGCGACCGAGAGGTCTCCGGACGCATCCCAGATGTGCTGGCGTCCTTGAACGCCGGGAAGGTCAGGTCGTTCCTCCACGTAGACTTCGGTAATCGTTCGAGCCTCGCATACCGCGACCAAGAGGTTCTCGCCGTCAGTGCCCAATGTGTATGGCCCGTACTGATATGCGGTCTCACATCCAGCGAGAACGAGCACCGCTCCCGCCAAGGAGGCCAGCGCAATCGCACGATGTGAGCGCATTCGCTTTAGCCGCATCCTTCGTACCCCCCTCCAGGAAGCGCCGATCTCTATTCGCGTCTGAACGGGTCGATACGGTTGTACAACCAGAGATCCGGCTATGCGTCGGCGTTCGCAGTTTGAGACGCAACGGGCCCCGTGAGCGATTCGAAGATGGAATTATACCCATCGTCGATTACCACAAATAGGAACGATTCTGCATCAAAAATCGAGTGAATTATGACTCGCACCTCACTCACGAGACGAAGGACGTCCGGCCTGGAAAGAGGGCCGGCCGAAAGACCAGCCGCCCGCCCCCCCTCACTGTGGCAAATGAAGGCGTTTAGCGGGTATCCGGATGCGCCGATTCGTATTAGATGCGTGAGCTCATTGGATGCCGAGCCGATATCGAGCCAGCGAATGACTCTGTCATCTACGAACGAGGCATCATCGAGGCCCGGATCGCCACGACGAGCCAGATCGTCATCGACTACGAGAATGCCAGCAAGCTCTGAAAGCCGAGTCAAGGTTTCGCCGAGGATGCGATCCGCATCGCCAATTCTTGCGGATTGCGAGAATTCCGATAAAGGAGCAGCTGCTCCATCTTGAGGCAGGATTGCATATGCGCGGATGGGCTCGCGGTCGAGCGCTCCCGCAGCCTGTCGGGCGAGATGAGAGCCCTGGTCGAGAGATTCCTTCGACCAATCGAGAGCCTGCTTGACTGGAATCGAGACAAGCCTGCCATGGACATGCATCTGATCATCACCAATCTAGGTTGAACGACTTGACGGCACCCCGGGCTATCACGGGAGCTTCGGTTCGACTCGTCCGTCGGGGAAAACTCGGTACATGGTTCCGTCCGGAGATCGCCAATCGTAATGGGGGCCGATCGGCTCGGGGTGCTTCAGGTCAGGATACAAGTACTCATTGGTCTTGGTGTTGTACCAACTGCCGGGACCAGATCCCGGCGTTGTTTCCCTGCCCCGCCATTCCCAGCCGGCCCCGGGGGAGATCGAGGGGTCATCAAAATTCACGCGGACCGGAGTCGGCGTGCTCCTCGACGGGTTGGCCGAGGTACCGATGGCAACACCCGTACGTAGCACCCTCACGATTCCCACACCTGGAATGATCGTGATCGCTAGCTCGACACCCTTGAGGAGCCCCTGGTTGAATGCATCGTTCGCCTTCGCATACTCGGGGCCACAAGGGATGCGCGTCGTCGGGAAGTCAGCGCATCGCTGGTACTGGAGCAGCGGCCCCATTCGATCAGCAAGCGCCTGGGCCTGTGCCGGAGTAAGAACGGCTTGGTTCGTTGGCGAGGAGCCTTTTGGTTTGACACCGCTGCCGCCGGGTTTGGTCGACGACCATGGCTTGACGTTGGCATATGCCGGCTTTCCCTGAGTAAGGTTTTGCGCGATCGTGGCAGACCCTCGAGGACAGTTGGGCTCGCATCCGATAGTGAGCCTCATGCCGCTCGGGTCCATGTATGTGGTGGGGTTGTTTCCCGAGTACGTGTAACCGGTGTTCTGCTGTGGAAGGCTCGTGTCGATCACAGGATCCACCGACAGGAACTTTCCGAGCACCGGGTCGTACGTCCGTGCACCGACCGTCGTCAGCCCGGTCGTCGCGGTAACGGGCTTGTTCATGTACCCGGTTCCGCTGCCCCACACACCAGACGATCCGATCGGTGCGCCATACGGATCACGGAACACGCGCGTGGTCGCACCCGTCGCGTTCGCCACCGTCTGCACGTCCACCGTCCCCTCCAGGTTCGAGAACAACCACGTCAGCGTGGTCCCCGCGGTCCCTGTCTTCGCAGACTTCTCCGCGATCGGCTTGCCCTCCGCACCACTGTACGTCCGCACCCCCGCGACCACGGTCGACCCCGCAGCCTGCGTCAAGACAGTGTCGCCGACGAACAGCGCTGAACCTTCCGTCGTATTGGTGCGCAGCAGGATGCTGCCGTCGACGTTGTAGACGGTGTCCTGCGTCGTGGACCCGGCCACGACCTTCGATACCTTGCCAAGGTCGTTGAACGTGATCGTCTGGCCCGGGCGCCCGGTCATGTTACCGGCCGTGTCGTAGGAGTATGATCCTGGCCCCACTCCTGCCGGGCCGGTCACGATGTTGACCGCATGCGGACGGTCTCCGCCCGCTGCTGCGTACGTGTACGTCGCGGTCGTGGCCGTTCCCATCGACGAGCGCTTCACCAGTCCCGTGCGGTTCCCGGTGGCGTTGTCGTACGTGTACTGGTGCCAGTACGGCTCAAGTCCACCCATCCCGCTCGCCGACGGCGTGGCCTCGCACCCCGTCGATGCATTCGGAGTCCACGCCGACTTCAGCTGGCGCAGCGAGTCATACGCGTAGCAAGCCTTCTGCGTTCCCGCCGTCGGCAGCACAGAGCTCATCGTCGCCGATGTCACATTCCCGACCGCATCACGCGTGTACGAGCGGTCGGCCACATAGTGCCCCAGGTCGCCGAACACCGCGTTGTCCTTGATCGACAGCACCGCCCCCGTCGCGGCGTCATAGCCGTAAGTCGAGTACGCACTGCTCGTGGATCCGTTGACCCGGTTGAACTGCGACAGCTGTCCGATCGGCGAGTACACCGTGTTCGCGAGGATGATCGAGGTGCCGCGCACACCGCTCAGCTTGCCCCAGGAGTCATAGCTGTAGCGGATCGTCTCCGCCGGCAGGCCACCCATCGCGGGCATCTGCTTCGCGAGCAACGACGAATCCGCGTTGTAGTAGAGCGTCGTCTTGTAGTTCGTCCCCGCGAAGGCGGGTGCACCTGCCGGAATCGACAGTGTCGAATCGAGCGGATTGCCCGCCGCGTCGTACGAGCCGACCGTGGTCTTGTAGGCAAGGCCCGGGGCGCCGGGCGTCGACCCCGTGTAGGCGGTCGATGTCGTGACGAGCCCCTTCTTGACCGTGTCGTAGGTCCACGACGAGAGCATCGCGCCCGAAGAGGTGCCGGCGTAGGAGGCCGTCTTGCGGTTGAGTTCGTCGTACGTCGTGGTCACGATCTTGCCGCGGGCATCCGTCGTCGAGGTCATGTTTCCCGCGAGGTCGTAGGTGGCCGTCGTGACTCCCGAATCGGCGTCGTCCTGACCGACCCGGTTGCCGAGCAGGTCGAACGTCCAGGTCCAGTCGTTGCCGGCCGGATCGGTCATCTTGTTCATCCGCCCACCCCCGTCGTACGCGTACGTCGTCGCCTGTCCGGCGCCGGTGATACCCGGGGACAGGAACTGGAGGAGCTTGGTCTTCTGCCCGAGGGAGTTCGTAAACGTGCTCGTCGACGTTCCCCCGGCCGGCGGCACCATGTCGACCCGATCTGCACCGGGGTAGGCGTTGACCGTCTGCGAGTGCACGGTTCCCGAGGTGTTGAGGGTCGACGTGAGCGCGCGACCGACGGCGTCGTACGCCGTGATGACCTGCGAGGGGATGTTGCTCTCCGTCACCGGCGTGAAGAACGCGGTTCCCGGAGTGATTGACGCCGTCCAATACTCATTGTCGACGAAGTACTCTCGCCCCTGGTTGTCGTAGTTCGTGGTCTTCACGACTGTGCCGCCTCCGACAGCGAGGCTCTGCGTCTGCGTCTCTCGCCCGAGACCGTCGAACAGCTGGTAGCTCGAGACGATGCCGCCACCGGTCAGGGTGTCGGACTTGATCGTATTCGGGCCGGTCTGCGACAGCGTGTATGAGAACGACATCGACGGCGCCGCGGGATTCGCGGCCTGCGGCTGCAGCGGCAGCCAGACCTTGGTCGAACGCCCCAGACCGTCGATCGCGATCGTCGTCGTCGAACCGTTCGGGTCGACGATCTTCGTCTTGGCGCCGGTCGTCGGATCGAGTGTCGTCACCGTCTGCCACGAGAACGGTGCCGCGTTCGTCTCTGACGTCGACAGCAGCGGCAGCGCCGTCGCAGGGGTGTACGCCGTCGACGTCGTGCGCCCCAGCGGGTCGGTCTTCGTCAGCGGGCGTCCGAGTGAGTCATAGGTGGACGACTCCTTCGTGATCCAATGCGGCTGCCCATTCTCGTACTTGTCCACTACCTGCGCCGATGTCGGAAGCCCCTTGTTGGCTGCTGTTCCCCAGGCCAACCCGTCGTAGGTGGTCTTCACGTCGCTGACGAGGTCTCGCGGGAATTGCGCTCCGGACACCCCGTCACACGTGGCGTTGATCGTCCGTACCTGACTGGGGAGCCCGATGATCCAGGCGGAGGTGTTCGCCGCGGCGTAAGTCGTCGTGACGCACCTGCCCGTGGCATCCGATGGGATCGTCGACACCGTCAGCGGATAGCCGTAGGTGCCGTCGAACGTCGCACGCGTCTCGAGCGTGCGGTTCCCGCCGGTCGACAGCGGCTCGGTGACGATCATCTTCTGCACACCGCTCAACCGCGCTTGCCGCGTACCATCACTCGAGGTGACGTTCGAGGCCCACGGCGTGCTGACCTGCGTCGAGACCAGAGCTCCGCCGACACCGTTGAAGGCCTGCTGCTGATACGGCTGTCCAGCGAACCAGCGGTCGTCCGGGATGCTGGTGCCGGTGACGTTCACCGTCTTCACGCCCCCACCTGCCGCCGCCCTGTCTCCGTTCATGCCCTGGTAATACGTGTACTTCGAGACCTTCTGCGCCGCCGGCACCGCGGGGTCACCCTCACGCACCTCCACGGTGTTCACACCCGCGAACACGTTCCACGTGCGCGAGTTCGCCACCGTCAGCGGCGAATCGTTGTACCGCCACTTCGGCGTGCCGTAGAAGTACTGCGTCTGCTGCACCTGGCTCAGCGGACCACCCGTCACACCGTTGACGAGGATCGAGGAGACCGGATACTTGTGGAACAGATCCTGCCGCCCGCCGAGCGGGATCGTCGACTGCGGCACCCACCACTCCGGGAAGCACCACTTCGTGTTGTTCGGCAGGTCTGCGAGGATCCCGGCAGCCTGAGCCGGTGTGCACTGCTGCCCCTGGTAGTTGACGCTGATCACGGCGCCGAGACTCGTCTTGATCGAGCTCAACCGCCACTTGTCGAGTGGGGCGAGACCATCGACGACCCACACCCGGTTCTGCATCGTGACGCCGGAGAAGACCGTCGCCGGCTCCGCGATCGCCGGCTGCCCCGCCGCAGTGCCCGTGCGCTGCACCTGCGTGAGCCACAGGGCAGCCGATGTCCCGTCGCCGGGATCAGGATACGAGTGCCCGAGAGCCCAGGAGTCGACGGTCGAGTACTCGCCCGAGACCTTCGCCTGCGACTCCACCTTCACGAGGCTCGCGTTCGTGAAGAACGAAGGTGAGATCTGCGACGCGCTGCACGAGGTTCCGGTGCAGAGCTGGTCGAACGGCACGTCGGGATACTTCGCCGGATTCGCCGGCATCACGGCGCTGTCGAGAGCCGCAGCCGTGCACGATGACCCGGTGGCGTCGTTGCATCGGCCCTTTCCGTCATAGCTGAAGAGAACCCGGTACCCCGCGGCCTTCGACGCGAACAGGTCCATGGCGCGCAGCCCGTACTCGATGCGCGTGAGGGCACCGCCACGCTGGTACGCGGTCGCGCCAGAGCCGCCCTTGGCGTACTTGTTCGTCTCCGCCGTGTAGTACAGCGTCTGCGCGTTGCCGTGCACATCCACGACGTAGTCCAGGTTCCACCGCCAGGCCTGTGAGCAGGAAGACGCCGCGAACGTCGAGGCATGACAGGGCTCCCCCGCATCGTTGCCGAACACCGGGACCGTCCAGGTCGAGTTCGTCGTCGCCTTGCCCGTGGACCAGCCGGGGAGCTGATTGAGTCCGAAGTAGTACTGCGTGCCGTCGGTCGTGGTCATCCGCCAGCACTCGTTGTTCACCGTGCCGTTCGCCGCACAGCCCTGCGCAGCACCGACGAGGCGCTCGAACCGGGTGCCGTCGTCGTTCTGCAGCTTCCAGACACCGCTGGTCGCATCCTTGATGAGTGCCCCCGACCGCCCGGCCATCGACACCGTGGCGTTGTCGGTCTTCCAGCACAGGTCGCCGGATGTCGCGACCGCACCACTGGGGCCGTCATCCTTCGCGCACGGGATGTAGCTGCGCTCGATGAACCCGGCGGCGGTGAGGTCCCATCCTTCACCCACCACCGACGGCTGGTTGTTCGTCGACGCCGTGAGTCCATCCACCGACTGCGAGTTGTAGGACAGGCCCACGGACGGTGCCGGTCCCGCGCCCGGCGAGGGGACGGCCATGTCGTAGTTCCACGTGAACGCACCGGTCTGCTCGGCGACGTCCCATGTCGACGACGACTTCAACGGTGTGGCCGCGTATGAGCCGGTGCCGTTCGCGCTGCTCACGCCCGACAGCGCCGCGAGCATCATCGGCTCTTTCGAGACCTTCGGCGTGAGCACGAGTCCCTCGTCCGTCGCCGCACTCGCCACCGGGATGGCCTTCTCCGACACGTCCTCGGGCTTCGTCGACGCGGGCACCTGCACCCACTCCAGGCGACTCGCGAAGTCGCCGCCGTAGGCTCCGGCGAGCAGCTGCTGCGGCATCCGCACCGCGACCGGCTCCCCTTCTTCCGCCGCATCCTGCTGCACCAGGGAGACGACGATGCCATCGAGCCCCTTCTTGGCCGCGGCTTTCTCGTCGAGGATCTCCACGACCACGGACGGGTTCGGCGACACCCCTTCCGCGGCCTCGTCGTTCGAGTTCTCGGCGTCGCCTTCCGGTGCGCGCTCCTTCCCAGCCTCCTCTGTGCCGGACGCCGGCGCGATGGCGAGCCCCGTGTCACCGAGCGGTTTCCACTCCCCGGCCACCGTCGCCGGCGCGGCCCCCTCCGCGCCTTCCGCCGCGTCGGTCGTGACGCCCTCCAGATCCGACTGCTCGAGAACCACGTCGGTGCTCTCCAGCGACGGCATCTCCACGGCCTCGGGGGTGGCCGAGTTCATCGACGAAAGCGGGTCAGCGCCCGCATCCGCCTCGCTGATCGTCGAACCCGGTACCGGATCGCCGAAGACCGGGGTCTCGACGGTCGGGGTGGGCGACTCGGCGAAGGCCGCGCCCGGAGCCGCGACCAGCACGCCGCACGCGAGCACCGAGGTGGTGAGGACAGCAAGAATCGTGCGAGGGCTCCGACGCGCCATGGTCAGTCTCCGGTACTCAGTCGGTGAAAGGGAGTTCGAAGGCGGCCAGGCGCGCCAGCTGCGCGTGATCGACGACGCCGGGCACCATCACCGGGTTGGTGATGAGCCCGATGAAGCGGAGGCTGTCAGGGCCCGGGGCGAACATCAGCCGCCCGCTGGCGGTGCGATCGCCGCTGCCGTTGACGTGGCCATTAACGGCGACCGGCGTGATGGAGTTGCCGATGTGGAGGCGGAGCTGCTGGTTCGCGGCATCCCAGATCCCGGTGACCATCTGCCAGGTGCTGGGCACGACCGTTCCCCCGGTGACGCAGTTGTTGTCGCGGGCGGTGTTGCTCATGTTCACGTACTCCTCGCCGAGGCAGAAGGCGTACTTTCCGGTGCTGGTGATCTGCAGCTGCATCGTGCCGATCCCCGGGCCCCGCTGGATCGCGATGATCTGAGGCATCGGTGCCACGTGCGCGGGCTTGACCCAGAGGCTGAAGGAGAAGCTCTGGGACGCATCGACGGGAGCCGCCAGGGACGTGATCTCGTATCCAGCGGTCGCCACGTTCGTCGAGAGCACGGGAGAGGCGACCGGGAAGTCGGGGAGGTCCGTCGTGGTCGTCGAGGCGGTCGCCGGGATCATGAGGTCGATGGCATTCGCACCGATCCATGGGTTGGAGTCCGGAATCGCCTCTGGGAGGGGAGACGACATCGTCGTGAGCTGCCAGGCGTGTCCCGCATCGAGGTTCGCCGCCGCGGCCGGGGTCCCGGTGTTCCCGCCGGGATACAGCGGATGCCCCGTGGGAGCGGACTGATTGCCCGCCTTGTCGTAGGCGGAGACCCATACCGTCGACAGCGAATCGGTCGGTGCGACGGTGACGGTCGTCGCGCCGCTGCCGGTCTTGCAGGCCCACCGGACGCTGTTGGTCACTGTGGTCGCGCAGTTGGGAAGGGCCGCAGCCACGGAGACCGTCCCATCAGCCGGCACCGGTGGCGCCGGGGAGACCAGCTGCGTGGGCGTCACCCAGTAGACGTAGCCCGCGACATCCGATGCACCGGTCACAGACAACGGGATTCCCGTTCCGACCACATAGGAAGCACCTGTCGGGGCCTCCACCACCGGCACGGCGGGCTTCGTCGTATCCACCGTGAAGTAGCACCACTCGCTGTAGCCGGTGCCGTGATGTGTCGTGTCCTGTCCTCTCCCCCGCCAGGCGTACGTCTCACCGTCGACGAGGCCGGTGAACGTCACGGTCTTCGTCCCGCCGGCCGCGAGGCCGGACCCGAGCGTCTGCACGAGAGCGCCGAGGTTGCCGGCCTTGGCCAGGTAGAAGTTCGTGCCGACACTTCCCCCGTCGGGATCCGTCTGGTTCACGGCCACCGCGACGTTCGTCTGGCCGACCACGGCAGGGGCCGCGGCGGTGCCGCAGGCGCGCGAGGGCGATGTGAACATGGGGGCGGTCGGAGTGTTCGGCAGGGTGTTGTACGACACGATGAGCGTGGCCGCACGACTGTAGTGACGCCGCGAGGGCAGGCTCGAACTCGTGTAGGTGAAGGCGAACTGAATCGCTGAGGCACCGACCTTGGCCTGGACCCCCGTCGTCACGTTCCACCCGACCGCCATCGGGGCGGACCCGAGACCGGGCCCGTACCACGGGGCCTGCAACGGCGCGCTCCATCCGCCTGTGCCTGCGGCATTCCACGCCTGCTCCTGCGCCCAGGTGAACCCGGCGGGCTTGATCCCGTAGGTGTGCACCTGGATCGCCCCGGCCCCGCTGGAGGCCACGGCGAGTTGGGTCGTGTTGAGCCGAGCGCTCGTCACCACCTTCCCCGCCAGAGCACCGATGGGGAACTGGAAGAACATGTCGGAGCGATACTGCTGATAGATACCGACACGCAGCACATCCGAGGCCCCCGCCGAGAGGTACGACTGATTCGGATAGGCGGCGTCGGTGTACCAGGAGGCGGTGATCCCCGACGACCAGTCAGGATCGACGAAGATCGGATACGTGATCTCACCGTCGCGCTTCTCATGTTTCGCCACCGAATCGCCGACGTCCATCAGCACGCGGTCCGTCTCGACCTCGTGGCTCACGGGCAGCGGAGGGGCCTCGCCTCCGGGCTCCCGGTAAGTGCCGCCCTCAGACGAATCCCACCACAGCGGTTGGCCCGCGACGATACGGGATTCGCCTCCGGCATCCGCGGTGACGGTGCCTGTCGAGTCCGTGCGCAGTTCTGCGTCCTCCACGACGACATGAAGGCCGTCGAGCTTCGCAGACTGCGCCGCCTTCTCCGTCTTGACGACGTAGATCGAGGCCTGGCCGGTCTTCGTCGCGACCATCTTCAGGTCGACGCCGGGAAGCACCTCCGCATAGGTCGCCGTGTCCCCCTCGACTGTCGGAGTCGGCAGGATCCCGTAGGGCCACGTCTCCGTGATCCACTCGCCCGATTCAGCCTGCACCTGGGCGAGTTGGTCGGTGCCGCCGGGCGAGAAGCGCACAGGGGCCGCCGAAGCGATCGGTTCGAGCCACTCGCCGACGGGCGTGAGCGTCGTGTCGACCGGCACCCAGTCGCCGTCCTGTTCCACCCGCACCGGGAGACTCGACGCCTCGTACTGCATCGTCCCGTCCGGCATCGCGAGCGTCTGCTCGGTAGGAGTGATCATGCCCTCCACGGGCACCGGCTCGCCCGTGGCCCGGGCAGCAGTGACTGCAGAGGAGACGGCCACCTGTTGGATGTCTCGGAACGACTGCGACGGAAGGGCCTTCCCCGCACCCTGCCCTGCGGATACGGGAGATGCCGACGCTGACAGCGCTCCCCCGCCCAGGACGATGGCGAGGACGCAGACGGAACTCAGAGCAATACGAGCACGACCGCGCGAGCCCGAGGAAAGGAGATTCACAGACGAAAGCTATGGTTTCGCTGGGAGCCGGCGCAACGTCGATCTTCTGGATTAATCCGTTTGTAAGGTATTCGCCGCTCGAGCAATATGGGCCTCGTCAAGACGCTCGCGACCGAGCTCCCGTTCCAGCTTCACCCGCGCCCGACTCAGCGTCGTGAACACCGCCGACTGCGAGCAGCGCAGCAGTTCCGCGATCTCCCCTGCGGCCAATCGATCCCAGTAGAAGAGGACGACCATCCTCCTCTCCCGAGGGGTCAACGCGATCGTGATCGCATGACGCACCGCGATCGCGTCGAGGACGTCGGATTCACGGCGGCCCCCTGCCCCCTGACGCAAGGCATCCATCGCTCTGGCTTCCGATCGCGTCTTGCGCTCACGATCCTTGAGCTTGTTGTCCGCGACGCGCAACAACCAGATCAAGCCCAGCGGCTTGCGCTCATCCAGCTTCAACCACGCGAGTGCGAACACTTCGGAGACGAGATCCGACACCTCGTCCGGATCGTCGATCACGCACTCGACGTGGTGTCGAACACGCGCCCAGTTCTGTTCGAAGATCTGGTGGAAGGTTGCGGCGCGCGCGGCTTGCCACGACTGCTTTCCGACCCCCATGTTCGGATCGTATTACACGGGGCGCAGACCTCAACTCACTCGAACGTACCGACCTCCGGCACGCGGTCCGTGCGCCCGTACCGGAGCAGCGTCACGCCCGCCTCATCGATGATCGGCGGCTCCAACAACCGCAGCACCGACGGCAGCGCGTTGTCGTCGAACACCTTCTTGCCCGCGCCGAGCAGCAGCGGGTACACCCAGAGATTCAACTCGTCGAAGAGACCCTCGGCGAGCAGCGTGTGCACGAAATCGATGCTGCCGATCACGTGCACTTCGCGGTGGGCCGCCCGCATCGCGGCCACCTCGGCAGCCAGATCGGCACCGACGCGCGTGCTGCCCTCCCAGTCGAGCGCGAGTTCGGCATTCCGCGTCGCCACGTACTTCGGCACCCGGTTGAAGAGCGTGCCGATGGCGCCCGACTCCCCCTCGGTGTGCTCCGGCCAGTACGAGGCGAAGATGTCGTAGGTGCGGCGCCCGAGCAGCAGCGCGTCGAGCCCGCGCATGCCTTTCTCGATCTCGGGACCGACCCCGGAGGAGGGATACCCGGCCTGCCAGCCGCTGAAGCGGAAGCCGCCGGAGGTGTCCTCGTCGGTGCCGCCGGGGCCCTGGGCGACGCCGTCGAGAGAGGTGAAGAGATCGATCAGGATGCGGCCGGATGCCTGTTGTTCATCGGGATATTGGCTGTTCATGTCGTGCTCCCTACTGTCAGTCGTGCGATGCGGAAGGTGTCGGCGAACGAATCCAGCAGCGATTCGTCGCCCCGGACGACCGCGACGATGTCCTGCGCGAGGGCCTCTGCCGGGGTGACATCGCCGCCGATGAGGCGACGGATACCGGGTCCGGCGACGATCACCGCGTCCGGAGCGCCGTCGGGAAGACGTCCGCCGACCGGCGGCGCCGGCGGCGCGATCTGCGCGACGCGGAGCTCGCCGTCGTGCACGGATGCACGGAGGGCGACGTCGCCGACATGCAGCTCGTACTCGGCATCCACGGCGGATTCCGCCTGGAACGCCGTGCGCAAGGCCATCGTGAGCGAATCGGGCGTGACGACGTCACCCTCTGCGGGATCCCCCATCGCCTGGAAACCCCAGCGTCCGAGCGCGAGCATGATCGGCTCGAACGAGCGGCCGTAGGGGGTGAGCTCGTACACCAGGCCGCAGTTCAGCAGCGGCACCCGTCGCACGACCCCACCCTCCTGCAACTCCTTCAACCGGGTGGACAGGATGTTGGTGGGGATGCGCGGCAGGCCCTGCTTGAGGTCGGTGTACCGACGCGGCCCGACGAGCAGATCGCGGACGATGAGCAGCGCCCAGCGCTCGCCGATCAGCTCGACGGCCGTCGTCACGCCGCAGTACTGGCCGTAGCTGCGCGCCGCCATGTCAGACCGACGCGGCGGTGTCGCCCACGCGGTCCGGGCCGTTCTCGACGGCCTCGGGGGTCATGTACAGGAAGCCGAGCGAGTTGCCGTCCGGGTCGTCGAGGTCGCGTGAGTACATGAAGCCGTAGTCCTGCACGGGCTTCGGCTCGGTGCCGCCGGCGGCCAGACCCTTCTCGAGAATCGCGTCGACCTCGTCACGCGAGTCCTGGCTGAAGGCCACGGAGACCTGCACGACCTCATTCGGGTCGGCGATCGGCTTGTCGGTGAACGTGGCGAAGAACTCGCGCTTGAGCACCATGAAGTAGATGTCCTCACTCCACACGATGCATGCGGCGTTCTCATCGGTGAACTGGGGGCTGATCTCGCAGCCGAGAGCGGTGTAGAACGCCTTGGCACGGTCGAGGTCGCTGGTGGGCAGGTTGACGAACACCTTGGTCATGATGACTCCTCCGGAGATGCGAGCCCATCGGTCGGTGAGCCCTTTCGCGACCAGCTTGCAAAAAACAACCTTGCTTGTCAATAGCAAGTGAGGATTCGGTCCCCCGTGCGGGGGATGCGGCCGGAACGGCCACCGCCCTACGGTGGAGGGATGCCCGCAGCCCCGTTCCTCCGCACGCCGACTGAGCGTGAGCGGCGCAGCGACATCCTGCTCGCCGCCGTCATGTTCGTCGGGGCCGTATTGAGCGCTGCACTCTCCTCGATCGCCGAGATGTACGGCGATGAGCAGGCGCCGCTGTGGACGGCCCTCGTGTACGCGGCGGTCGTCACTGCTCCCCTGGCCGTCCGCCGCCGCTGGCCCGGCACGGTCGCCGTCATCGTGGTCGCCGCCTACTTCACCGCGGTGACGATCCGGATCCCTGAGATCTATGTCGGCAACATCGCGATGTTCATCGCCATCTACACGGCAGGCGCCTGGATGAACAACCGCCGGCGCGCGATCATCGTGCGCGTCGGGATCATCGTGAGCATGTTCGTGTGGCTGCTGATCACGATGTACCGCGATGCGATCAACGAAGCCGACAAGGCGGATGTGATCGCCGGGGCCATGTCGCCGTACGTCGCCTTCATGCTCATCCAGCTGCTGCTGAACGTGCTCTACTTCGGTGGGGCGTACTACTTCGGCGAGCGCTCCTGGGCTGCGGCCAGCCAACTGGCGGTTCTCGAGCAGCGCACGGCCGAGCTGGAGCGCGAGCGGGAGGTCACCGCTGCTCAGGCCGTCGCCCTCGACCGGGTGCGCATCGCGCGCGAGCTGCACGACGTCGTCGCCCACCACGTGTCGGTCATGGGCGTGCAGGCGGGAGCCGCCCGCCTGGTGCTGGAACGGGACCCCGCGGAGTCCGCGCGCATCCTCACCGGGATCGAGGGATCGGCACGCGACGCCATCCACGAGCTGCGCCAGCTGCTCGAGACTCTGCGGGCCCCCGGCGGGGAGACCACCGATGCCGCCTCTACCCTCGTCCTCGACGACATCGCCGAACTCGTCGACGCTTCGACCGAGGCGGGACTGCCGACCGCGTACACGGTCATCGGCGACCCCGCGCCCGTCCCTTCGCTCGTCGCCGTGAACCTGTACCGCATAGCGCAGGAGTCCCTCACGAACGCCCGCCGTCACGCCGGCCCCGACGCGACAGCCGACGTGCGCGTGCGCTACGACGACGACGGCGTCGAGATCGAGATCGTGAACACGGGGCGCCCGGTCGCCCAGCTTCGCCCCGGGCTCGGCCAGCTCGGGATGCGGGAACGCGCCGCGGCCTCCGGAGGCACGCTCGAGGTGATCCCCCGGCCGTTCGGCGGCCTGCGCGTGCGCGCCCGCGTGCCCTTTCCCGTCGCGAGCGAATCGAGCAGGAACCGATGAACGATCCGATCCGTGTCCTGCTCGTCGACGACCATGCCCTGCTGCGCGCCGGCTTCCGCACGATCCTCGACACCCAGCCCGACATCACCGTGGTCGGCGAGGCATCATCGGGAGCCGAGGCGGTCGACAAGGCATCTGCCCTCCGTCCCGACGTCATCATGATGGACGTGCAGATGCCCGACATGGACGGTATCGAGGCGACCGGACGTATCGTCGCCGACCCGGAGGTCGACGCGGCCATCGCGATCGTGACGACCTTCGATCGCGACGACTACCTGTACCGTGCTCTGGATGCCGGGGCCGGTGGATTCCTGCTCAAGAACGCCGGCGCGGAGGATCTGATCTCAGCCGTCCGGGCGCTCGCCGCCGGTGACGGCATGCTCGCCCCTGAGGTGACCCGCCGCGTGCTGGCACGTTTCGCCGCGACGCCTGCTCCGGCGGCGGTCGCGACCACGAACAGCGGCGTGTCGAACGTCACGCTCGCCGAGCCCCTCACCGAGCGCGAGGCCGAAGTGCTGACGCTGCTCGCCGATGCCCGGAGCAACGCCGAGATCGCGCAGGCGCTGTTCATCGGCGAGGCCACCGTGAAGACACACGTCTCGCGCATCCTCCAGAAGCTGGGCGCCCGCGATCGCGTGCAGGCGGTCGTGCTCGCGCACCGCATGGGTCTCGCCTAGCGCGGCACCCCCTGATCCGCGGCGCCCCTCCGTCTCCGCGATACCCTCGGAGCCATGCCCGAAGCCGCACCCCTGTCCCGCCCGATCCTGGCGGGGGTGGTGACGGCACTCGTCGGATTCACCAGCTCGTTCGCGGTGGTGCTGACCGGACTCGACGCGGTCGGGGCGAACGCGGCGCAGGCAGCGAGCGGGCTTCTCGCGGCCAGCCTCACGATGGGTCTGGCCTGCGTGGTGCTCGCGTGGCGGTATCGGATGCCGATCACGGTCGCCTGGTCGACTCCGGGAGCCGCCCTGCTCGTCGCCACGGGCACCGTCGAGGGTGGATGGCCGGCAGCGGTCGGCGCGTTCCTGGTGACCGCCGCACTCATCCTGCTCACCGCGCTGTGGCCGGCCCTCGGCGCGCTGATCGCCCGCATCCCTCCGTCGATCGCGCAGGCGATGCTCGCCGGCGTGCTGCTGCCCCTGTGCCTTGCCCCGATCACCGGGATCGTCGCGAACCCCTGGGGCGTGGCGCCGGTCGTGCTCACGTGGCTGGTGTTCGCGCGCCTCGCACCGCGCTGGGCGGTGCCACTGGCGTTCGTCGCCGCCGCCGTCGTGGTCGCGGTCTCGCTCGTCGGCGTCTCTGCGATCGGCGAAGGCACACCCTTCGACCCCGCCCTGCTCCTGCCGCGCCTCGAATTCACCGCGCCGACGTTCACGGTCGGCGCGCTCGTCGGCCTCGCACTGCCGCTCTTCATCGTGACGATGGCGTCGCAGAACGTGCCGGGCGTCGCGATCATGCGCAGCTTCGGATACGAGGTGCCGTGGCGTCCCGCCATGCTGGTCACCGGGGTCGGCACGGCCCTGGGAGCGACCGCGGGCGGGCACGCCATCAACCTCGCCGCCATCAGCGCCGCACTCGCCGCCTCGCCGGACGCCGACCCCGACCCGAAGAGGCGGTGGGTCGCCGGGGTCTCGACCGGGGCGTCATACCTCGTTCTCGCGGTCTTCTCGGCCGCCTTCGCCGCTCTGGTGGTGCTCGCGCCGACGGCCGTGATCCCGGCCGTCGCCGGTCTGGCGCTGTTCGCCGCGTTCGGCTCATCGGTGCAGCAGGCGATCGACGAACCGGGCGAACGGATCCCCGCCGTGGTGACCTTCCTGGTGGCCGCATCCGGGATCGCCGTGCTCGGGGTCAGCGCCGCGTTCTGGGCGCTCCTCGCCGGACTCCTCGTCCGCACGGTGCTCCACACTCCGCGCCCCTGATACTCCTCCCTCCCTCCCCCCCCTCCCCCTGGCGGGTGATCCCGCAGAGTCCGCCGTGCGGGGGATGCCGGAGACGGGCGCGCTCCGTAGCGTGAAGGCATGACCACAGGAATGCTCGAACTCTCCGGCATCACCAAGAGCTACGGCTCTCGGCGCGTGCTCGATGACGTGTCCTTCACGGTCGCCCCCGGGCGGCTGACGGGCTTCGTCGGCGGCAACGGCGCCGGCAAGACCACCACCATGCGGATCGTGCTGGGGCTGCTGTCGTCGGACGGCGGCCATGTCGACCTGGACGGCGCTCCGCTGACGACCGCCGACCGCCGCCGCTTCGGCTACATGCCCGAGGAGCGCGGCCTCTACCCGAAGATGAAGGTGCTCGAGCAGATCGTCTACCTCGCCCGCCTGCACGGCTTCGGCAAGCAGGAGGCCACGGAGCGCGCGACCGCCCTGCTCACGGAGCTCGGGCTCGGCGAGCGGCTGAACGACACCATCGAGTCGCTCTCGCTCGGCAACCAGCAGCGCGCGCAGATCGCCGCGTCGCTCGTGCACGACCCCGAGGTTCTCATCCTCGACGAGCCGTTCTCGGGCCTCGACCCGCTCGCGGTCGACGTGGTCGCGGGAGTCCTGCAGGCCAGTGCCGCCAAGGGCGCATCCATCTTGTTCTCCTCCCACCAGCTCGACGTTGTCGAGCGCCTGTGCGACGACCTCGTCATCCTCGCGGGCGGCACGATCCGCGCGGCCGGTTCCCGAGACACGCTGCGCGCCGAGCATGCCCGCGACCGGTACGAGCTCGTCTCGGCCGGCGACGCCGGATGGCTGCGCGCCGAGCCCGGCGTCACGGTCGTCGACTTCGAGGGCGGGTACGCGCTGTTCGACGCGGACGGCCCCGAAACGGCGCAGCGCGTGCTGCAGTCGGCCGTGCAGCGTGGCGACGTCGCCAGCTTCGCCCCCAAGCATCCGTCCCTCGCCCAGATCTTCAAGGAGGTCATCCAGTGAGCGCCCCCACCCCCGTCCGCGCCTCGAACGGCATCTGGCTCGTCGCCGAGCGCGAGATCGGCTCGAAGCTGCGCAGCAAGGCGTTCCTGATCTCGACCGGCATCCTGCTGGTGCTCGCGCTCGCCGGTATCATCCTCGGTGGTTTCGCGAGCAAGAACACCGATGCGATGCCGGTCGCAGCGACCGCGGAGACCGCCTCCGCCGTCTCCGCCATCCCGAACGTCGAGGTCACCACGGTCGCCGACCAGGCTGCAGCCGAACAGCTCGTGCGCGACGACAAGGTCGACGCTGCGGTGCTGCCGGGCGATGGCCCCTCGGGCTACACGGTCGTCGCGCTGCAGGAGGCGCCGGGCTCGCTCGTCTCGGCCCTGTCGATCACTCCCGAGGAAGTGATCCTGGAACCGGCGACCACCAACCCGCTGCTGCGGTACTTCATCGCGATCGCCTTCGGTCTGGTGTTCATGATGGCAGCGGCGACGTTCGGCGGCACGATCGCACAGAGCGTCGTCGAGGAGAAGCAGACCCGCGTGGTCGAGGTGCTGCTGTCGGCCATCCCGGCGCGCACACTGCTCGCGGGCAAGGTGATCGGCAACACGGTGCTGGCGATGGGGCAGATCCTCGCCCTGGCGGCCGTGGCCACGATCGGGTTGATCGTCACAGGTCAGCGCGAGGTGCTCACGACCCTCGGGGCGCCGATCATCTGGTTCGCGGTGTTCTTCCTGTTCGGCTTCATCCTGCTGGCGGCGATGTTCGCGGCTGCGGCCTCGATGGTCTCCCGCCAGGAGGACATCGGTTCGACGACCACCCCGATCACGATGCTGATCATGGCCCCGTACATCCTGGTCATCGTCTTCAACGACAACCCGCTGGTGCTGACGATCATGTCGTACGTGCCGTTCTCGGCGCCTGTCGGCATGCCGATGCGCCTGTTCGTCGGCGAGGCCCAGTGGTGGGAGCCGCTGCTGAGCCTGGTGATCCTGCTCCTCAGCTGCGTCGCGGCCATCGTCATCGGCGCCAAGATCTACGAGAACTCGCTGCTGCGCATGGGCTCCCGGGTCAAGCTCTCCGAGGCGCTGCGCGGCTGAGGCTGCGTACCCAGCAACCCGCCCGCCCGCGCAAGGGTGCGAAAACGGAGACGATCATGCTCGTCGTCCGCGTGTCGGCACATGACACGCGGACGACCGCATCGATCGTCTCCGTTTTCGCTTCCGGGAGCGAGCCCGGGTCAGATCACGCCGTCGGCGAGGGTGGTCGGGTTGCCGAAGCGGTGGTTCGTGATCGATACGGCCTGCTCGTGCAGGAACGGCAGCATCTCCACTCGGCCGGCACCGGTCACGGCGTGCGACCAGACCGCCACATCGGGGCTTCCGTCGAGCGCCTCATGCAGGGCCGCGGCGTCGCCGCCGACCAGCCGTACGCGGTGCCACGAGTTCGCCGCCTTGGCGTAGCGCTTGGTCCACGCTGCGTCCGACTCGTGCTTCACGGTCACACCGTGCGCACGCAGCGCCTTCTCGATGCGTGCGGGCAGGGCCGGTGCCGACACCGTGAACGGGCTGCCGCTGCGCAGGGCGGCCGCGAGCACGCGGACACCGTCGACCAGCGGCGTGCTCTCGCCGATGCGCACGTCGACCGCGACCGGACGGTAGCGGAAGAGGTTGCGCTCGACCCCGAGCCCGGACTTGTCGCTCACCGCGCCGAACTCGTCGACCCAGGCG
>NZ_DFQP01000110.1:469-5512 GCF_002377845.1 Microbacterium sp. UBA3486 | reverse complement strand
CCCCGCGCTGCTCGGCCTCCAGCCGCTCCGCCTCGTCACCGCTGATGGCCTCGCCGCGCGCGACCAGTCCGGCCTGATCCGACAGCGGGATCTGCTTGAGGAACAGCGAGAGCAGGAGCGCGAGCACGATGAACGGGACGAGATACCAGAACACCGGCGCCAGGGCGTCCGCATAGGCGGTGACGATGCCCTCTCGGACCTCGTCGGGCAGGGAGCTGAGCGTCGACGGATCGATCGTCGACGCGGCCTCGGAGGCCGCCTCGGGTGAGGCGCCGGCTCCCGCGAAGACGCCGAGCAGGTTCTCGGTGAGCCGCGTGGTGAAGATCGTGCCGAACACCGCCGTGCCGAGTGAGGCGCCCACCTCGCGGAAGTAGTTGTTCGTGCTGGTCGCGGTGCCGATCTCGCCGGCCGGGACCGCATTCTGCACGACCAGCACGACGACCTGCATGATGAGGCCGAGACCGGCGCCGAACACGAACAGGAACACGCAGATCAGCCAGATCGGGGTCGACGCCGACAGCGTGGTCATCGAGACCATGGCGATGCCGGTGATGATCGTGCCCAGGATCGGATAGATCTTGTATCGGCCGGTCTTCGAGATCGCGATGCCCGAGAAGATCGAGGTCCCCATCAGGCCGACCATCATCGGGATCATCAGCAGACCGGACTCCGCGGCAGAGGTGCCGGAGGACATCTGCAGGAAGGTCGGCACGAATCCGATCGCCGCGAACATGCCGATTCCGAGCACGAGTCCGATCGCGGTGGCGTTCACGAAGATCGGGTTGCGGAACAGGCTCAGCGGGATGATCGGGTCCTGCACCCGCGACTCCGTGATCACGAAGGCGGTCGCTGCGACGACGAGTCCGGCGCCCCAGGCCCAGGTGGCGAGCGAACCCCAGCCGAACTCCTTGTCTCCGCCGAAGTCGGTGAAGAAGATGAGGCACGTCGTGGCGATGGAGAGGAAGACCACCCCGAAGATGTCTATCGGCTTCTCGGCCTTCTTGCTCGGCAGCTTGAGCGCGACCAGGGCGATGATGAAGGCGGCGATGCCGACCGGGATGTTGATGTAGAACGCCCACTGCCACGTGAGGTGGTCGACGAAGTAGCCGCCGAGCAGTGGACCGGCGACAGCCGAGAGGCCGAAGACGGCACCGAGCGGTCCCATGTACTTGCCGCGCTCATTCGCGGGGACGATGTCGGCGATGATCGCCTGCGACAGGATCATCAGGCCACCACCGCCGAGACCCTGCAGCGCGCGGAACACGACGAACATCCAGAAGTCGGAGGCGAACGCGCAGCCGACCGAGGCGAGGGTGAACAGCGCGATCGCGACGAGGAAGAG
Organism: Microbacterium sp. UBA3486; assembly: GCF_002377845.1. Taxonomy (NCBI): domain Bacteria; kingdom Bacillati; phylum Actinomycetota; class Actinomycetes; order Micrococcales; family Microbacteriaceae; genus Microbacterium; species Microbacterium sp. UBA3486. The sequence continues at coordinate 4,170 of NZ_DFQP01000110.1, read as the reverse complement.
GTTGCGCCGACCCAGCACGTCGCCGAACTTGCCGTAGATGGGCATCACGATGGTGGTCGCGAGCAGGTAGGCGGTGGTGATCCACACCTGGTGGTCGACGCCACCGAGCTGCCCGACGATCGTCGGCATGGCGGTGGAGACGATGGTCTGGTCGAGGCTGGAGAGCAGCATGCCCGCGATGAGGGCGCTGAAGATGATCCAGATGCGGCGCTTCGTGAGCAGGAAAGGCGCATCCTTCGTGGCGGTGACGGACATTCAGTGGGCTTTCTGTGACGGCGCGTACAGCGATCGGGCGAGGTCGAGGCGTCGGGTGATGAGGTCGGCGAACGACTCGATGGACTGGTGATGCAGGAGCTGGTCCATGCTCATGCGCACGAGCGCGCCGACGGTGTGCACGACCACCTCGGCGCGCAACTCCGCGTCGGCCGTGTCGTCGGTCTGATCGGAGCCTTCGGCGTCGACGGTGCGGCGCAGGATCAGGCCGACATCGCGTCGTTCGTTCTTCGCGATCTGCTCGAATGCGGCCTTGAGCAGACGCGGCTCCTGCTCGATCACGGCGAACATCGCCGGGGCGTCTTCCACAGGATTGAAGAGCTCGAAGCGGCTGATCGTCAGCTGGATGAAGTCGTCGATGAGGTCGCCGCGGCGGGCGGCGAACTCCTCCTCGAGCGCCTCCTGACGGGAATCGATCGTCGCGAACCCGAAGACCGCGTTCTCCTTGCTCTCGAAGTAGTTGAAGAACGTGCGACGGGAGACCCCGACCTCGGCGCACAGCTCCTCGATCGTGAATCCGGCGAAGCCCCTCTCCGTCGTCAGCCGCCGCGCGGCATCCGTGAGGGCGCGGGAGGTATCCCGTTTGCGTTGCTCCCGCAGTGAATCTGCACTCTCGCTCATAGAGTGCAATATTGCACTCTCAACCTTGGAGTGCACTGAGAGTGGTCCGTCGAGCCCGCACGAGAATCTTTTCGACCGATCTGTGACATCTGCCCTCCGGCATACGTCTTAGTGATGGCGTCGCCGACCGCGACCTGCGCACCGCACTGCGGGCGGCACACGTATGAAGGAGCTCACGATGACGAACACGACGGGTGGCACTCAGCCCGAGATCCAGGTCGTCACTCCGGTGCAGGGGGCTGCAGTGGGGACGACCACGATCGAGGATGCGGTGATCGCGAAGATCGCCGGCATCGCTGCGCGTGACGTCAGTGGGGTCCATGCGCTCGGCGGGGGCGCCGCGCGCATGGTGGGCGTGATTCGGGATGCGCTCAACACGACGGACCTCTCGCAGGGGATCAGCGTCGCGGTCGGCGAAGCACAGATCACGGTCGATGTGACGATCGTCGCGGAGTATCCGGTGTCGCTGCAGAAGGTCGCCGACGACGTGCGCGCAGCCATCCACCGGGACATCGTCGAGCTGGTGGGCGTGGAGGCCGTCGAGGTCAACGTCACCATCGACGACGTGCACGTGCCCTCCGACGATGAGAACGACACGGACGACGCGCGGACCGCATAGGGCGCCTCGTCGAAGACGCGGTCCCGAAGTCCGGGGCCGATATGGGAGAAGGAGAAGCCATGAGTGCTGAAGACAAGATCAAGGCCGCTGCGGAGAAGGTCTCCGGCAAGGCGAAGAAGACCGTCGGCAAGCTCACCGACAACGACAAGCTCGTCGCCGAGGGCAAAGCCGAGCAGGCGAAGGGCGACGTCCGCGACGCCGCTGAGAACGTGAAGGATGCCTTCAAGAAGTGACGAGGCGGGGAGAGGCCGCACGGCCTCTCCCCGATCCTTCCCAGGTGGGTGAGAAATGATCCGATCCGGTGGGGCGACTGTTCCGAATCTCTCAGGGGATCGGGTCGAGGGGTGGGGTAGATGGAAGACGAACGCTTTCGCACAGCGCTCGAACATGCGGACGACGGCATCGTCGCCGGCCGCGCGATGGATGGCGACGTCGCGGCGTTCGCGGTTCTCGTGCGCAGGTACACGCCCATGATGCGGGCGTACACGCAGCGGATGCTGAACGCATCGGCCGATGTCGACGACATCGTCCAGGAATCCTTCGTCACCGCCTGGCAGCGGTTCGGCGAGCTCGACGACCCGGCCAAGGTGAAGAGCTGGCTGATGCGGATCGTCAGTCGGAAGGCCGTCGATCGCATCCGTGCGACCCGACCGGCCGTGGACATCGACTCGATCGACCGTCCCGCCCCGCTGCACGCGTCGCCGACCGCGGTCGTCGAAGCGCGCGCGGGCGTCGCGGCGCTCGGTGCCGCCCTGCGAGAGCTGCCGGATGCGCAGCGCGAGTGCTGGGTTCTGCGGGAGATCGGAGGGTACTCCTATGAGGAGATCTCCGAGGAGCTCGACATCCCCGTGTCGACGGCCCGCGGACTGCTCGCCCGAGCACGGAAATACATGATCGTACGGATGGAGGAGTGGCGATGACCGACGACAGAGAGAGTCCCGACGTCCGCCGGCTCGGCCTGGAACCGACCGATCTCGACGGGCACACGCTCGACGAGCTCACCGACTATCTCGATGCGGGGCGACAGCCCGCAGATCGCTCGATCGACGAATCTCCCGGTTGCCAGCTCGCACTCGACGCACTGACACGCCTGCAGGGGCTCGGTGCCGAGCTCATCGCTGCGGAAGCCGCTGCCGAACCTCCCGTCGACGAGAACTGGGTCGATCGCATCCTCAGTGGCATCGCCATGGATGCGCGCGCCGGAAGGCGCATCCCGTTCGAGTCTCCGGATCCGCAGGTGGATCTCGCGATCACCGAGGGGGCGGTGCGAGGCCTCATCCGGTCGGCGGAGAACGCCGTGCCCGGCCTTCTCATCGGACGGTGTCGACTCGACGGGGACGTGACCCGACCCGGGACCCCGATCCGTGTCGAGATCGATGCGAGCGCGCTGCACGGACAGTCCATCCCGAAGGTCGCCGCCGAGCTGCGAGCCGAGGTGGATCGTGGTCTGCGTGCACACACCGAGTTGAACATCGTCGCGATCGACATCGCGATCAGAGACATCCGGGAGGTGTCGTCGTGGGCGGGGGAGAGCTGATGGATGCACAGGAGCGCGGCGAGCTCGCCGCAGCGATCGAGGCGGTGGTCCGGTCGACGCCGGGCGTCCGCAGCGTCTATCGGTCCGGGTCGTTGATCTCGAACCTGCTGCGTGCGGGGGCCGAGGCGATCGGCGTGCGCACGAACGAGGAGCCGATCGTCTCCGTCGCCGGGAACGGTGACGGTGTGGTCATCGAGGCGACCCTCGGGGTCGACTCCGCAGCGCGTTCGGCGGACATCCTCCACGCCGTGCATGCGGCCGTCGATGCGGTGCTCGCGGAGCGCGGCGTCCGCCGTGAGAGCATCACCCTCACCGTCGCTCACGTGCAGGTTCCGGTGCAAGCGCACGCGGCGACCTGACCCAGCGATGAAAACCACCGCGTGCCGCCGTCCGGGGGGACGGCGGCACGCGGTCTCCCCGCGGGATCAGGCGGAGGCGGCGCGCAGCCCCTCGACGAGCGGGGTCGTCGGGCGGCCGATCAGACGTGCGAGCGTGCCGTCGGTGTCGCCGAGGGCGCCGTTCTTGATTCCGGCGTCGAGCGCGGCGACGAATCCGGCCGTACCCTCGTCGAGGCCGGCGCCGCGGAGCGCGGCGATCTGGTCGTCGAAGCCGAGCGGGACGTACGAGACCTCGCGTCCCGTCACCTCGGCC
>NZ_DFQP01000110.1:0-265 GCF_002377845.1 Microbacterium sp. UBA3486 | reverse complement strand
CCTCGCGTCCCGTCACCTCGGCGAACGCCGCGGCGAGGTCGGAGTAGTTCCAGGCGACGTCGCCGCCCAGCTCGTAGACCTCGCCGATGTGCCCGTCCTCGAGCGCCACTGCGGCCGCGGCTTCGGCGAAGTCCTTGCGGCTCGCCGAGGCGACACGTCCGTCGCCGGCGCCGGCGGCGAGCACGCCCGTCTCGGCGGCGCGCGCGAGGTCGGCGGCGTAGTTCTCGGTGTACCAGTTGTTGCGGAGGATCACCGCAGGCAGTCC
>NZ_DFQP01000044.1:0-24166 GCF_002377845.1 Microbacterium sp. UBA3486 | reverse complement strand
CCGACGGTGGCGGCCCGCAGCCGCGCGGTCCGAGAGCGCGCCGGCGGCCGGTCCCGCGATGATCCCGGCGAGCCCGCCGATTCCGAGAACCAGTCCCGAGGAGACGACACCCCGGATCCAGTCGTCCTGCGGGGTGTCGAGCTGCAGCGGCAGGAGCAGCTGCACTGGCGTGAGCTGCACGGTCCAGATCGCCAGCCACGCGAGCGTGAACAGCGACATCCAGCGCGCGCCCGCGCGGACCGGGCGCCTTCCGGTCGCTTCGGTCATCTCGCCGCCTCCGCCGTGGCAGCGGTCGCATCCGTCCGCGCGCTCTCGATGATCCCGCGGTACCAGTCGTACGACGCCTTGGGGGTCCGTTCCCCCGTCTCGAAGTCGACGTGGACGAGTCCGAAGCGCTGAGTGTAGCCGTCAGCCCACTCCCAGTTGTCGAGCAGCGACCACACCGTGTACTCCTCCACCGGCACCCCCGCGTCGATCGCCTCCCCTACAGCGGCGATGTGTCCCGCCAGATAGGCGATCCGATCGGCGTCATCCACGCGGAGGGCGCGCTCGGGTTCCGGGAACGAGGCACCGTTCTCGCCGATGATCACGGGCGGCATCTGCGGATGCCGGGTGTGCAGGTCGATCAGCAGATCGCGCAGCGCGCTCGGCATGATCGGCCATTGCGGACCGAACCCGGTGACCGGGACTCCCGGAGTGGGCACGATGTCGAACGGGATCGGGCTCTCCTGCTCGGCGGCGCTCACCGTGGTCGGGTTGTAGAAGTTGATGCCGTAGAAGTCGATCGAGCGGCCGATGGCCTCGAGGTCGCCGTCCTGCACGGGCATCGCAGGCAGTCCCAGGGCTTCCAGATCGGGGTAGGAACCGGCGAGGAGCGGCTCGCTGAAGATCCGGTTGTGGATCAGATCGTAGACCGCTGCGGCCTGGCGGTCTGCGGCGGTGTCGCCCAGCGGCAGGACCCGAGTGTGGTTGTTGACCAGTCCGACCGATGCGGCACCACGCTCCCGCAGTGCGCCTGCCGCGCGAGCATGGGCGAGCAGTTGATGGTGAGCGGTCGGCAGCGCGCCGAAGAGGAGCTGCTTCCCTGGCGCCAGCGCGCCGACCGCGTATCCCTGGAGCGTCATCATGACGGGCTCGTTCAGGGTGTACCAGTGCTGCACCCGGTCGCCGAGACGATCAGCCACGATGGCCGCATAGTCGGCGAAGCGCTCCGCGGTATCGCGCTCGAGCCAGCCGCCGCCTGCTTCGATGAGACTCGGCATCTCCCAGTGGAACAGGGTGGGGAACGGGACGACCCCGGCATCGAGGAGGAGATCGACCAGGCGCGAGTAGTGATCGAGGGCCGACGCGTCACCGCGGCCGAGGCCGTCGGGCTGCACGCGAGCCCACGGGATCGAGAACCTGTAGCGGTCGAGACCCAGGCCCGCCGCAAGGGAGACATCATCCTCGGGGCGCCGGTAGCTGTCGCACGCGGGATCCGCCGTCGATCCGTCGACGATCGCTCCCGGTCTCTCGAGGAAGTCATCCCAGATGGAACGACCGGATATCCCGGTGGGGCGCGACCCCTCGATCTGGAACGCTGAGGTCGCGGCGGACCAGCGGAGCCCGGCAGGCGCAGACAGGCGAGGGAACGCGGGGGTCATGGGGCTCCTTGACATCAGTGTCGAGATAGTGATGATTCTGCACCCGGTACCATCGAATGCGCGACTGCGTCTCGCATTCTCCTCGTCGTTTCGCGTCAACAGCCCCTCTGCTGGTAGACTCGGCTCTTGGCTTGCGTGTGGGTTCTTCCCTCACGACCGCTGTGCAGCAGCCCTCTTCTGCTGCCGGCATTCCGAACACTCCTGTACAGAAAGCGTCCACACGTGGCAAACATCAAGTCGCAGATCAAGCGCAACAAGACCAACGAGAAGGCGCGCGAGCGCAACAAGGCCGTGAAGAGCGAGCTCAAGACGGTCATCCGCACCACTCGCACGGCCGTCTCCGCCGGCGACAAGGCCGCCGCAGAGGCCGCCCTGAAGAAGGCTGCCGTCAAGCTCGACAAGGCCGTCAGCAAGGGTGTCCTGCACAAGAACCAGGCGTCGAACCGCAAGTCGGCTCTCGCCAAGCAGGTCGCTTCCCTCTGAGCTGAAGCTTCTGAGAAAGGCCCGTCCCGTTCGTCGGGGCGGGCCTTCTTGCTGCCTCGGAGCGTCTCCGCAGTCGGAGCCGACTGACCGCTCTCGCTCGACTACTCGCCGAACGGCTGACGAGTGGCGATCACGGTGACCATGCGCTCCAGCGCGAAGATCGGGTCGCGTGCCGCACCTTTGACCTCGCCATCGGCCCTGGCAGTGGCCTGGATCGCCATTCCGAGTGACCGCTCATTCCAGCCGGCGAGATCGCGGCGTGCGCGGTCGACCTGCCAATCCTTCATCCCCAGACGCTGAGCGAGCTGGCGGCTCGGCTCGCGGTTGCCGGCGACTCGTGCCATGGTGCGGAGCTTCATGGCGAAGGCCGCGACCATCGGAACCGGGTCGGCGCCCGACGAGAGAGCATGACGGAGGGCGATGAGAGCCTCGCCGTAGCGTCCGGCGATGGCGGTGTCGGCGACGACGAACGCCGACACCTCGACCCGACCTCCGTAGTACTTGGTGACGATGTCTTCGGAGATGTCGCCCTCGACGTCTCCGAGGAGCTGCTGGCAGGCCGCGGCGAGCTCGGTGAGGTCGTCGGCGAAGGCCGAGACCAGGGCTCGAAGAGCCGGAGGCGCGATGCGCTTCTTCGCCGCGCGGAACTCGCCGGCGGCGAAGTCGACTCGGTCGCTGTCGCGCTTGATGGCAGGGCAGGCGATCTCGATACCGCCGCCGTTCCCGGCACGGACAGCGTCGAGCAGCTTCTTGCCTCGCACGCTGGCGCCCGTGTGGCGAAGGATGACGGTCGCGCCCTCCTGCGGGTTGTCGAGATACGACACCGCTTCCTGGATGAAGGCATCGGAGCACTTCTCCACGCCTGAGACGCGGACGAGACGCGGTTCCCCGAACAGGGACGGCGATGTGAGGGAGAGCAGCGTTCCGGGCGCATAATCATCGGCCCGCACGTCACTCACTTCGAGCGCGGGGTCCTCGGCACGGAGGTAGTCGCGAACGCCGGCGATCGCGCGCTCGGCGCAGACCTCTTCCGGGCCCGACACGAGCACGATCGGAGCGGGGTGCGGCTCACGCCAGGAGACCTGCGGGATCTTGGTGGGCTTCGCGCCGCCGCGGGAAGGGGTTCGCGAAGCTGCCATGGATCCAGCCTACCGGCGGTCGCCGACATGGTTCCGCTCCTTCGAGGCTGATCCGAGCGGCTCATCCGGCAGGCTTCTCCGTCCAGACCTGCAGTTCGCCGTCGCGAAGACCGAGCAGAATGCGCCCCCGGTCGTCGGTTCGCAGCACATGTGCACCGGTCGCCGCCAGGAGATCGAGGGTCTCGGAACGAGGGTGCCCGTAGTCGTTGTCCGCTCCGACGCTGAACAGCGCCACCCGGGGCCGCATCGCCTCGTACAGACCGGGATCCTGGTCGGCGCTGCCGTGGTGCGCCACCTTGACCACGGCGTACGGCATCATCCTCGCCGTGCGCTGCAGCATGCGCTGGGGCACGGCCGAGAGGTCGCCGAGGTAGATCGAGCGGGGCACCTCTCCCCCTTCGAACTCCATCACCACACTCGCATCGTTGCCATCGGGAAAGGCAGCGGATTGGCGCAGCGGCCAGAGCACACGCCAGGCGGCCTCGCCGAGCATCCCCTGCTGGCCTTCCGACGCCGCGTGGACGCGTGCGCCTCCATCGACGAGGTCATCGAGGAGACGTCGATCGGCATCCTCGGCGATCGGACCGTGCATGACCACGTCGACACGACCGCGCACCGCCTCAGCCCCGCCGACGTGATCGAGGTCGAAGTGGGTGAGGACGAGAAGGTCGATGCGCTCGACGCCGAGCGACCGCAGACATGAGGCCAGTGGCTGGGGCTCCGGCCCCGTGTCGATCAAAGCGACCTGGGTCGCCGAGCGCACGAGCACCGCGTCACCCTGCCCGACATCGCACGCCGCGACGGCCCAGGCGTCGGGGGTCGTCGCCGTAGCGAGGGGGCCGTCGAGAAGCGCACGAGAACCGGCGAGCGACAGCACCACGACGACGATCACCGCCGCACCGCGACGTCCCCAGGCAGCCGCCCGCTCCACACGTGAGCCCGGCTGATACGCGCGAGCACGCATCAGCACGATGGCGATCGCCGCACTCACCACCGCCACCACCAGGGCACTGCCGAGGCCTGGCGGTACCAGGACCTGCGCGCCCGGCAGCTGGGCCGTGGTGGTCGCGGTCGTCGCGATCCACGCCGCGGGAAGCCACGCCGAGGCCGTCAGCAGGTCAGCGAGCATCGGCAACGGAGCGGCGAGGCAGGCGAGGAGCCCGATCACCGTCGCGACCGGGGCTGCGGGCCCCGCGATCAGGTTCGCGGCGATACCGACCAACGACTGCTGTTCCGCGAACAGGGCGATGATCGGGCCGCACGCGAGCTGCGCGGAGAGCGGGACCGCGACAGCGAGCGCGACGGGGCGCGGCATCCCCCGAGCCAAGCCGCGCGCCAGAGGTGGGGCGAGCAGGATCAACGCACCCGAGGCGACGACCGACAGCGCGAACCCCGGCGTCGCCGCGAGCCAGGGGTCCGCAACCAGAATGATTGTGGCGCACAGCGACAGCATCCCGGCCCCGGCGCTCGGCTTCCCCGACAGCACGGAGAGCATCCCCACGGCCGCCATCACCCCCGCCCGGATCACACTCGGCTCGGGAGTCACCAGAACCACGAACCCGGCCAGGCCCACGAGTGACAGGACGACACGCAACCGGCGGCCTCCTCCGCACAGTGCCGTCAGCCAGAAGATCGCGCCGACCACGATCGCGCAGTTCGCTCCGCTGACCGCGGTGAGGTGACTGAGCCCGCTGGTGCGCATGTCGTCGTTCAGCTCGGCGGTGACGGCGCGCGTGTCGCCGACCGCGAGTCCGGGAAGCAGCCCGTTGCCCGGTTCCGGCAGGCGTAGAGACCGTTCGACGAACACGCTCTTGATCGTCGCCGCCGCACCGAAGACACCAGGCGCGGGCGAGATGACCTCGGCGTCGCTCGCGAAGACGACCAACGCTGAGCGCTCCACGGCATCCGTCGCCGATGACTCGCCCACGACCCGAACCGTCGCGCCGAGGTCGAAGCCCTCGGCCGGGACGACCCCCAGGCGCACCGGGGCCGCGAAGGCCACCGCACGACCTGGTGGCCCGAGCGTCGACGTCACCGCCTCGAACCACAGCCGCCCATCGCGTCCGATCGATGCGGAGGACGTCACCTCGGCCGTGACCTCGACCACGCGAGCGTCCCACCCCTTCGCCGCTTCCCGCTCGGGGACGGCGAACCCGACCGATACCGCCGCAGCCGCCATCGCGGCCAGCACGACGACGACGAGGCCCCCGCGTGCTCCGGACTCCCCCTGGCGGTTTCGACGGTGCACGACCGATGCCAGTACGCCTACCGCCCCGAGCCCGCACGCGGCGGCGCACCCCCACGCGACCGCAGGGAACAGCACACACAGCAGCGCGACGCACCACACCGCCAGCGCGAGCGGCGCGAGCCGGAGGTCTCGTCCCCTCACACCCTGACCCCGTCGCGCAGGCCCGCGACCAGCTTCTCCCCGATGCCGGGAACCGCCAGGAGGTCATCCACCGAGGAGAATCGGCCGTTCTCCTCCCGCCAGGAGATGATCCGCTCCGCGAGTGCCGGACCGATACGCGGGAGCGTCTCCAACGCCGCCTGATCCGCGGCGTTGAGGTCGATCCGCTCATCGTCCGGTGGCGGTGCCACTTCGCCGGGCCCACCCGCCGAGGCCCCGGCTGTCGGCACGACGACCTGCTCTCCGTCTTCGAGCATTCGAGCGAGGTTGACCGCGGCCAGGTCGGCCTCGACGGTCGTTCCTCCTGCAGCCGCCAGCGCATCGACGAGCCGTGCGTCACGATCGAGCACATAGAGTCCGGGCTTCTCGACAGCGCCGAGAACGTGCACGTAAAGGTCATCGGTCGATTCGGGGCCTGCGCCTGTTCCCGTACTCGTGTCCTCGAGCGGCACCGATTCGACAGGCGCGGCCTGCCCCCGCATGATCCCGAGTCCCACGGCAGCCGACAGCACGACGAGAGCCAGCACCACCGCCGCTCCGATGCTCAGACGCAGTCGGCGCCGAGGTGGGAGGGGTGCCTGCGGAGATTCCATCCGGCCACGCTAGGCGGGGTCGATCGTCCGGCCGGGCGGGATTCGCCCCTGCCGGGGACAACCCCGTGCGAGGAGACTTCCGTGGAGGACAGGCGATCAGCCCGTACGTCGATCAGCCCTTGACGACGAAGCTCACGATCTTCGGAGCACGCACGACGACCTTCACGATCTCGCGGTCGCCGATCGACCGGATCACGCGCTCGTCGGCGCGGGCCAGAGCCTCGAGCTCCGACTCGCCGATACGCGCCGAGACCTCGAGCTGGGCGCGCACCTTGCCGCCCACCTGCACGACGGCGGTGATCGTGTCCTCGATCAGCAGTGCCGGGTCGGCGGAACGCCACGTCACCAGGCCGACGGAAGGCTCGTGTCCGAGAATCTCCCACATCTCCTCCGCCGTGTGCGGAGCGATGAGGTCGAGCATCACGGCGATCGTCTCCGCGGCTTCGCGGACGGCGGGGTCAGCCGCGCCGGCGGCACCGTCGATCGTCTTGCGGGTGATGTTCACGAGCTCCATCAGGCGCGCGACCAGCACGTTGAACTTCGTCTGCTCGACCAGAGCGGGCGCTTCGGCGAGCAGCTTGTGCGTCGCACGTCGCAGCGCAGAGTCACCGCCGTCGAACACCACGTCGACCGGGCTCGACACCTCACCGGCGATGCGCATCGCGCGCGCCAGGAACTTCTGGGCGCCGGTCGTCGAGACGTCGGCCCAGTCCTTGTCGTCCTCCACGGGACCGGCGAACGCCAGCCCCACACGCAGGGCGTCGGCGCCGTGGGCGTCGAGCTCCTCCTGGAAGAGCACCAGGTTGCCCTTGCTCTTGGACATCTTCTGCCCGTCGAGCAGCACCATGCCCTGGTTGATGAGGTTCGAGAACGGCTCGGTGAAGTCGATCAGCCCCATGTCGAACAGGACCTTCGTGATGAAGCGCGCGTACAGCAGGTGCAGGATCGCGTGCTCGACACCACCGATGTACGAGTCCACCGGTGCCCAGCGCGCCGCCTGCGCCGGATCGAAAGCCACCGTGTCGCTGTTCGGCGAGAGGAAACGCAGGAAATACCAGGAGCTGTCGACGAACGTGTCCATCGTGTCGGGGTCGCGCAGCACGGGGTCGCCCGTCTGCGGGTCGGTCGTGCGCACCCAGCTCTCGGCACCGCCCAGCGGCGAGGTGCCCTTGGGCTTGAGGTCGAGTCCTTCGACGCTCGGCAGCTTCACGGGGAGCTTGTCCTCGGGAACCGGGATGATGCCGCCGTCTTCGGCGTGCAGCATCGGGATCGGCGTGCCCCAGAAGCGCTGACGCGAGATCAGCCAGTCACGCAGACGGTAGTTCTTGGCGGCACGACCCGTTCCGGTCGCTTCCAACTGCTCGATCGCACGCGCGATGGCGTTGCGCTTGGAGAGCCCGTTGAGTGCACCGGAGTTGATCATGCGGCCTTCGCCGGTGAGTGCAACGCCCGTGGTGGCGGGGCTCTGCTCCTCGAGCGCGGCGCCCGTGTCGATCGGCACGCCCTCGTCGTCGACCTCGATCACCGGCATCGCGCCCGTGACGGGAGCCGTCGTGTCGACGACCACCTTGACGGGCAGGTCGAACGCACGAGCGAAGTCCAGGTCGCGCTGGTCGTGCGCAGGAACCGCCATGACGGCACCGTGACCGTAGTCGGCCAGCACATAGTCCGCCGCCCACACCGGCAGCTTCTCGCCGTTCACGGGGTTGATCGCATAGCGCTCGAGGAACACACCGGTCTTCGGGCGGTCCGTGGACTGCCGATCGATGTCGGTCTCCTTCTGCACCTGCTCCAGGTACGTCTGGAAGCGCTGACGCACGTCATCGGAAGCACCGGCAGCGAGCTCGGACGCCAGGTCGGAATCGGGTGCGACCACGAAGAACGTCGCGCCGTGCAGCGTGTCAGGGCGCGTCGAGAACACCGTGACCGGCTCCTCACGCCCCTCGATCAGGAAGTCGACGTCGGCGCCCACGGAGCGTCCGATCCAGTTGCGCTGCATCTGCAGCACCTTGTGCGGCCAGAATCCCTCGAGCTGGTTCAGATCGTCGAGCAGACGGTCCGCGTAGTCGGTGATCCGGAAGTACCACTGCGTGAGCTTCTTCTTGATGACCTCCGCACCACAGCGATCGCAGCGTCCGTCGACGACCTGCTCGTTCGCCAGCACCGTCTGGTCGTTCGGGCACCAGTTGACCGGGCTCTTCTTGCGGTAGGCCAACCCGCGCTCGTACAGCTTCAGGAACAGCCACTGGTTCCAGTGGTAGTACTCGGGGTCGGACGTGTGCAGTACGCGGCTCCAGTCGAACGAGACGCCGTACTGTTCGAAGCCCACCTTCTGCTGCGCGATGTTCTGATACGTCCAGTCCCGAGGGTCGGCACCCTGCCGGATCGCCGCGTTCTCGGCGGGCAGCCCGAACGAGTCCCAGCCGATCGGGTTCAGGACGTTGTGTCCGCGGTGGCGCCAGAAACGGGCCACGATGTCGGAGTAGAGGTAGTTCTCGGCGTGCCCCATGTGCAGGTCGCCGGACGGGTACGGGAACATCGCGAGCACGTACCGGCGCGGGCGGGTGTCGTCGTCGCCGCCCGTGAGGAACGTGCCGTTGTCCGCCCAGTACTTCTGCCACTTGTTCTGGATGGCGTGCGCCGACGGGGTCTCGTCGTCGGCAGGAGCGGTGGACAGGTTCTCAGACAACGAACGCACAACCAATCTGGTGGAAAAAGCGGGATCAGTTCAGGATATCGGAACGCCAGGGCACGGGCATTCCGGCACCGAGGGCAGCAAGCGGCGCCCTCGCCTTGGTCGCGACCTCGGCGACCTCTGAGGTCGCGATCGACCCCCAGGTGATCCCTCCGCCGGCGCCGACCACAGCCTGCTCCCCTTCGATCACGATGCTGCGGATGACCATCGCCAGATCCAGGGTTCCGTCGTCACCGATGTACCCGAAGCATCCGGCGTACACGCCGCGAGGCCCGCCCTCCAGCTCGTGCAGCCGGGTCATCGCCGAGAGCTTCGGAGCCCCGGTCATGCTGCCGGCGGGAAAGGCCGCCTCGAGCAGGGCCTCGACCGTGGTCCCCTCGGCCGCCCGCCCACTCACGGTACTCACCAGCTGGTGCACGGCGGGATAGCTCTCGACCACCCAGAGACCCTCCACACGTATGCTCCCGGGCTCGCACACCCGCGAGAGGTCGTTGCGCATCAGGTCGACGATCATGACGTTCTCGGCGCGCTCCTTGCGGTCCGTCGCCAGTTCCGCGGCGAGCGCGGCGTCTTCGACGGGATCGATGCTTCGGGGCCTGGTGCCTTTGATGGGACGGGTACGGATGACTCCGCCCGCGGCATGGAGGAACTGCTCGGGACTGGCACTCAACAGGGTGCGATCGCCGATGCGCAGGAATCCGCCATGATGGGCGGGCGTGGCGTCGCGGAGCCGACGATAGACCTCGATCGGGTCGTGGGCGCCGGCCACGGTGAAGCGCGTGGTGAGGCACAGCTGGTAGGCGATGCCCGCACGGATGAGATCGCGGCAGCGTTCGATGAGTGCGGCGTACTCGCCGGGGTCGTGTCGGGCGACGGCGATACGCGGCGGGTGGTCGGGGTCGCTCATCGAGGAGGGCACGGCTTCCGGGACCCCCACCAGTGCCCGGATATCTGCGGCCCAGTCCTCGACGTCGCTCTCCACCCCGAGCGCCCAGACGCGCTGCATGTCGTGGTCGAAGGCGACGACGCGGGTGGCACGCAGCCAGGAACCGCCCGAGCCGTCTTCCGGACCCGCGACCGGTGCACCGGCGGCGGCGGCACCGCTCTCATAGTCGAGCCACCCCACCCAGCCCCCTGTGAACGGCGGCAGCTCAGGGTGGGCAGCGACGACGTCGACGCGCACCTCGCGCGGAAGCGTCGAGCGCTCCCCCGTCCCGACGAAGCTCCATCCGGTGAGCGCGTCAGCCCCGGCGTCGAGCCAGAACACACCGGCGGTCCCGGCTTCCAGCATCCCGAACACCGACGACGGCTCCACCCAGTCGGGAAGCGGACGAGCACTCAGCTGTTCGGGCACCTTTCCAGCCTAGGACCGGGTGGCTCCCGTATCCTCATGGGGTGGACGACCTCCTGATCTGGCTCCTCGACACCGTGCAGTCGATCGATCCGGTCGCCCGCACGCTCATCGCCGGGCTCGCCGTGATGCTGGAGACGAGCATCCTGATCGGTCTCATCGTTCCCGGCGACACGATCGTGATCATCGCGTCCATGGGTGTCGCCACTCCCCTGGAGGGCATCGCGATGGGTGTCGCGGTCGTGATCGGCGCGCTGATCGGTGAGAGCATCGGGTTCTGGCTGGGACGCTGGCTGGGCCCGCACATCCGCGTCTCCTGGTTGGGGCGGCGGATCGGCGAGCACAACTGGGTGCGTGCCGAGAACTATCTCGAGCGCCGAGGGGGGATCGCGATCTTCCTCTCCCGCTTCCTCCCCGTGCTGCATTCTCTGGTTCCCCTCACCGTCGGGATGAGCGAGTACCCGTACCGCAAGTTCCTGGCATGGACGGCTCCCGCCTGTGTCCTCTGGGCCACCGCCTATGTGAGTGTCACGTCGCTCGCCGCCGGCAGCTTCCGCGAGCTGGTCGATCGCGTGCACTTCGCCGGGTACATCTTCGTCGGTGTGATCGCCCTGTTCCTGCTTCTGGCTTTCCTGGGCAAGAAGCTGCTGCAGCGCATCGAAGCCCGTCACCTGGAGTCCCCGGAGGCAGAGGCCGACGCCGACGTGAAAGACTGAGGCAATGGCATCGGCTCCCCCAGCCCCCCGGATCCACTGGTTCGCCCGACTCGAACACCGCTTCCATGTCTGGCGTGAAGGTCGTGCGCGCCGTCGTGGCCGTGTCGCGACGATCCTTCCCTTCCCCGGCTACGGTGGTCCGGGCTGGGTCCGCGTCGTCGGCCGGGTGCTGATCGTCCCGCCGCAGCGTCGCACCCGAGACGGTGAACCCGCCAGCGTCCGCGGATGGCGCAGCTTCGTCGGCATCCCGGTGGGATTCGCCGCTGTCAGCGTGCACTTCGGCGAGACCACTCACCAAGTCGCGGCCGACCGCGGCGGCGTGGTCGATGCCATGATCCGTGTCGATCTGGAACCCGGCTGGCAGACGTTCACGTTCTCCGTCGAGGGTCAGGCGCCAGTGGAGGCTCGGGCATTCATCGTGGCCGAGGGCACCTCGTTCGGCGTGGTGTCGGATGTCGACGACACCGTGATGGTGACGGCACTGCCTCGTCCCTTCATCGCCTTCTGGAACTCCTTCGTGCTCGACGAGCACGCACGCCTTCCCGTCCCGGGGATGGCCGTCCTCCTCGACCAGCTGCTCCGCCAGCACCCGGGTGCACCCATGGTGTACCTCTCCACCGGTGCGTGGAATGTCGCCCCCACTCTGTGGCGCTTCCTCGGTCGCCACCTCTTCCCCGCCGGCTCCATGCTCCTGACCGACTGGGGTCCCACTCACGAACGGTGGTTCCGCAGCGGGCGTGAACACAAGCTCACGAACCTGCGTCGCCTCGCGACCGAGTTCCCCGACGTGAAATGGCTGTTGATCGGAGACGACGGCCAGCACGACGAGTCGATCTACAGCCAGTTCATGGACGAGTACCCCGATTCCGTCGCCGGCGTCGCGATCCGTCGTCTGCTTCCCGCCGAGGCCGTGCTCGCCGGTGGACGCACCGGTCACGAACCGCACTCCGAAGATGCCGCTCCGTGGGTGAGCGCCGAGGACGGCGCCGGTCTTCGCGATCTGCTCGGCGAAGCCGGCATCCTGCACTGACATGACCATCGCCCGCCCGGACTGGACCCTCCGCGAGGAGGCGCATCGTGAACGAGCCGACGCCCTCACCGCGGCGCACCGCGAACGGGCGACGCGGGCGGAGAAGCATCCGGTGTGGGACTTCCTCTTCACCTACTACTCGTACAAGCCCGCGCACCTGCGTCGATGGCATCCGGGGGCCGGTGTCGAACTCGCCGATGCGCCGGAACGCCGCGACTGGCGGTGGTACTCCCCAGGACGATCGCCCGGCAGCGTCGTGCCGGATGCGGCGACTTTCGGCGCAGAGAAGACGGAGTTGGCCGCGCTCATCGAGCGCATGCTCCGCCGCACCGCATCCCGCCCCGGACAGTTCGGCTGCTTCGGCCTGCACGAATGGGCGATGGTGTACCGCGCGGACGAGCATCGCCACGCGGTGCCGTTGCGACTCGGGCAGGCGGGCACGGATGCCGTCGTCGAGAATCATGAGCTGCGTTGCACCCATTTCGACGCATTCCGCTTCTTCACCCCCGAAGCGGTCCCCCGCAACCGCACACCGTTGAGCCGCGACGACCAGCCCCTGTTCGAGCAGCCCGGTTGCCTGCACGCGGGGATGGACCTGTACAAGTGGGCGACGAAACTCGGGCCCCTCATCCCCGGCGAACTCCTCCTGGATTCGTTCGAGCTCGCCCGCGACATCCGACTGCTCGACATGCAGGCCGCGCCGTACGATCTCTCGGCATGGGACGTGGCCCCGGTCCGCATCGAGACGACCGAGGGTAAGGCCGAGTACGTCCGTCGGCAGCGAGCGTTCGCGGACCGGGGTGCCGCTCTGCGCGCAGCGCTGCTGAACGCCTGGCTCGGCGACGGAGCTCGCGAGGCGGCCTGAGCGTCAGCCCACCGGTTCGCAGTCCTCGCAGATCGACCAGCGGGCGGTGGCCGCGGCGCTCTGCATCCGGAGCGCGATCACGCGTGTCGCCGCCTCCTCGAGCCGCTCGGGCGGAAGCGTCCCCGCTTCGGCCGCCGCTGCGATGCCGGCGACCATCGACCCGGCTGTCTGCGCGTCGGACCCCGCGACCATCAACACGAGGTCGTTCCCCGCAGCGATCGCCGCCACCGCGTTCGCGACCGGGTCGGCATAGGCCGGATCTCCTGAAGACAGCAGCATGCCGAGGTCGTCGGTCACCGCCACCCCGGTGAAGCCGAGCTCGTCTCTCGCGATCTCATGCCACCGCGGCGAGAGGGATGCCGGCAGCGGATCGACCGCCGCGTAAGCGAGATGCCCGTACATCAGCAGCGAGGCCCCGGCGTCGATACCGGCGGCGAACGGCACGGCCGCGGTGGCGCGCCATTCCTCGATTCCCATCGTGGTGCTCGGGATCGCGTGATGCGAGTCTCCCGGAGCCGCGCCGTGGCCGGGGAAGTGTTTGAGGGTCGAGGCGACGAACTGCTCCTGCGCGACGGTTGCCGCCGCCACGCGCTCCGCCGCCGCGGCAGAGTCTGTGCCGAGCGCGCGACCGTGGATGAACGAGCCGGGATCGTCCGTGTAGTCGGCGACCGTTCCGAAGTTCACGGTGATGCCCGCTCGCGCCACCAGAGAGCCCCGCGCCGTGAACGCTGCGGACGTCTCGGCGACCGGAAGCCCCTTCAGGGAGGGGGAGGCAGGGAAGCCGTCACCGCGCAGTCGGGAGACGAAGCCGCCCTCCTGGTCCACGGCGATGAGCGGTGGCAGGCCGGGGTCGACCGTCAGCGCGGCCGTGAGCGCCTGCAACTCCGCTTCGGTCGCGGGGATGTTGGCCCCCATGAGGATGAATCCTCCCAGTCCGGACTCCATGTAGGACCGGAGGGCGGACGGGTCCGTTCCTGCCACGTGCCCCATGACCACCGTCGATGCCTGTTCCGCCACGGACATCTGCTGCACCCGCGCCTTCGCACGTGCGGTGAGCCGCTCCGGTCCGCTGCTCGACACCGTGGACTCGGGGATGCCCGACGTCGAGGGTGCGCCCACCGCCGACGCTGAGGCGGCCGACGAGAGGCAGAGCCCCATCACCGCGGCGAGCGCGAGTGCGCTCGCCGTCCGTCCCCGGCGCCGATTCTCCATGTCGCGCGAAGTGGCGTGTCTCAGCAGGACAGCGCCTCGGCGATCGGCACCGCCGAGTCGGCGTCGCCGTTCCCGAAGCGGATGGTCCGGCCGACCGTGCACGGTTCGTGCAGGGACGCAGCGATCACGGCAGCGACGTCGGCACGCGCGACAGCTCCACGACCGTCCGGATCGAGCTGGATCCGACCGGTGGGATCGTCGAAGGTGAGCGTGCCCGGCGCGAGGATCGTGCCCTCCAGACCGGTGCCACGCAGGTGCTCGTCGGCAGCCCACTTCGCGTCTGCATAGGGGAAGAAGGAGTCGCCTTCCGGCACACCGTGATCAGCGGTGGACCCGAGCCATGACACCATCACGTACCGTCGGACGCCCGCGCGTTCTGCCGCGTCCATGGAACGCTGCGCGGCGTCGCGGTCGACCGCGTAGGTGCGTTCGGCCGATCCGCCACCGGCGCCGGCCGACCAGACGACGGCGTCATGACCGCGGATGATCTCGGCGAGCGCCTCGACATCCATGTTCTCGATGTCGGCGACGAGCGCTTTCGCACCGCCGGCTTCGACATCGGAGGAATGGTCAGGGTTGCGGATCACCCCGGTCACCTCGTCTCCCCGTGCGACGAGGAGCGGCGCGAGCAGGAGGGCGATGCGGCCGTGGCCGCCGAAGACGATGATTCGCGACATGCCTTCACCCTACGCGCCCCCTCCGCACTCAGCGCGGGGTCTGGTCGCTGTCGATCACGAACGCCTGTGGATGGCTCGGAAGGTAGCGCACGACGATCAGCTGACCGCCGGGTATGTACGCGTCGCGGTCGGGATACACAGCGGGGGTGAAGAAGTTGCTCTCCAGCGTGTATTCGACGCCTTCGGCCGTCGTGAACGTCACCCAATCGCCGTCCAGAGTCGCCGCCGTCGGTCGGCCGTTGTCGTAGATGTACGCACGGGTGAGGGGCACGCCGGTGAGGCTGAGGATACCGATCACCAGGCAGGCCAGCATGAGGAGAGCGAGGATGCGCGCGCCGATGCGCATGATTCCTCCCCCGACACGGCCGCGCGGACGCTGATCCGCACGCAGCAGCCCCTCCCGCTCGCGGATGGCCCGCAGCTCCCCGCCGGGCATCGCGCCCCGTGCCGACAGCGCGAACAGGCCGAGGATCGAGAACCCGGCGATGAACACCATCGCGTATCCGTGCGACGCCGGGAAGTTCACGAGCCAGATGAGCGTGTCCATCGGGTTCATCGCCCCTCCTCCTTCTCGATCGTCACTGCGACGGTCTGCGGATCCTCACGCCGATAGAACGCCCAGACCGGGGCTCCGACCTGCAGGTGCGGAATGGCCTGCGGGTACACGAAGACCGTGGTGTCCGCTTCCCAGGTCGCCGCTCCCTCCGGCGCCATCAGCACGCGCAGGGCGAGCTCGCTCTGCCCCTCACGACGCCGCCCCGTCGGTCGCACCTCGAGCACGGATGCCGTCACCGGGGTGCCGCTCGTGCGCGCCCGCACCTGCCGCGGATCGATCAGCCCCCGCTCGATCCGCCATTGCAGCATCGCGTCTCGCACCGTGGGGTCGTTCAGGTCGGCGAGCTCCACCGTGTCCTGGTCCGTGAGGCTGTACTGCACGGGTACCGGGAGCCCGATCTGCAGGCCGGCGAGATCGGAGGCGTCGACCAGCATGCGCAGCTGCGCGATGAACTCCTCTGCGGTGCTCGGTGTCACCCGGATGAACAGGTCGTACTGCGGCACGTCGTTGACGGTGAGACCGGTGCGCGCCACCTCGACGATCGTGCCCACTCCGATCTGCGTCTCTCCGCGCACCCTCTTGCGGCGCCCGAGACCGGAGAGCATCCCACCGAAGGTCAGCAGCAGCCCCCACGCGACCCCGATGATGATCGGAGCGCCCAGTGTGTCCTCCCCCGAGAAGGGAAGGATCGACTGTCTCTGATCGACGCCGAACAGCCCCTCCCCGACCCAGACCACGAGCCAGGCGGACAGCAGCAGCCAGACGACGAAGAACAGGATGCGGAGCATGCCCTCAGCGTAGCCAGGAGCCGATCTCGGCCCGAACACGGTTTTCCCACAGGACCCCCGCCGTTCGTCGCCCGGTCCTCTACACTCGGGGCAACGACACCGACCCGAGACGGTGTTCCTCCCGACAGCAGGACGACGATGCCCACACCGCTGATCGAGCGCGAGATCACCGCGCACGTGTCTCTCACCACGCCCACCGGGATGCTGAACCGGGAGGCTCTCGGCTGGTCGCGCGCACCGGTTCACGACACCTCGGGTATCCCCGGCCGCGGCCACTGGGGGCGCAACAAGCGGTGGGAGTACTGGAACGTGATGACGCCGTCGCACATCGTCGCCGTCACGGTCTCGTGCGTCGACTACATGGCTCTGCACGAGTTGTGGGTGCTCGATCGCGCGACCGGTGACGACATCGGCACGACCGTGATCTCGCCGGGAGGGCGCAGCGCGACGCTCCCGTCGTCTCTCGGCGCGGGGCCCACCCGAGCGCGCACGCGTCGGATCACCGTCGACATCGACGAGACCTTCGACGGAACACGTCTGCGCGCCTCCACTCCCCGCGTCTCGATCGACCTGCTGGCCGGTCGTCCGGAGGCACACGAGTCCCTCGGTGTCGTCGTGCCGTGGCGCCTCGGCGACGAGATCCCCCGCTTCCAGTACACGGTCAAAGATGTCGCACGCCCGGCCACCGGGACAGTGACGGTGGACGGAGCGGCGCACGAGGTGCCGGCCGGAAGCTGGGCCGTACTGGACCACGGACGCGGGCGCTGGCCGTATCGCGTGCGCTGGAACTGGGCTGCGGCCAGCGGTGTCGTCGACGGCCGCGTCATCGGGCTGCAGCTCGGTGCGAAGTGGACCGACGGCTCGGGTGCCACGGAGAACGCGCTGCTCGTCGACGGGCGGCTGTCGAAGATCAGTGAAGAACTCGTGTGGGATTACGACTCCGAGCATTTCATGCGTCCGTGGCACGTGCATGGGACGAGCGCCGACCTCGTGTTCACCCCGTTCTACGACAAGCACTCGCACACGAACGCGCTGGTGATCTCGAGCCGGACCGATCAACTGTTCGGTGTCTGGACCGGCTGGGCGCGCGACGAGAACGGAACGCGGGTGCGCGTCGACGGCATCGAGGGATTCGCGGAGGAGGTGCTCAACCGCTGGTGATGCGCACGCCTGCAGACTGCAGCGCGCGCTGCACTCCCTTCGCCGCCGAGCGACCAGCACGATTGGCGCCGATCGTGCTCGCCGACGGCCCGTAGCCGACCAACTGCACGCGGGGGTCTGCGACCGCCGTCGTACCTCGACCGTTCCGGTCGAGCTGGATGCCCCCGGCCGCGCTGCGCAGGTGCAGAGGGGCGAGGTGACTGATCGCGGGGCGGAAGCCGGTGGCCCACAGGATGACGTCGACCTGCTCGAAGCTGCCGTCGGCCCAGCGCACGCCGTCGGGTTCGATCCGTTCGAACAGGGGGCGACGGTCGGCGTAGGCGCCCAGGCGCTCGGCCTCCCGCTCCTGTGGGCGGAGCATGAGTCCGGTGACGCTGACCACGCTCTCGGGAGGGAGACCGGCGGCGACGCGCTGCTCGACGAGGGCGACGGCTGCGGCTCCCGCTTCCGGCGTGAAGTCGTCATGGCGCCACACCGGTTCGCGCCGGGTCACCCACAGGGTGTCGGTGATCGGCGCCAGTGCCCCGAGGAACTGCACGGCCGACGCTCCCCCACCCACGACGAGCACCCGCTTGCCGATGAAGTGCTCGGGCCCCGGGTAGTCGACGGTGTGCAGCTGTTCACCGACGAACGTCTCCATACCGGGGAAGTGCGGGAGGAACGGATGCGTCCACGTGCCGGTCGCATTCACGAGGGTGCGGGTCATCCACTCCCCCTCACCCGCCCGTACGACGAGACGGCCGTCGACGTCCTCGACGCGCTCCACGCGCACGGGGCGGAGCACCGGGAGCTCGTGCGTCTTCTCGTATCGCGCGAAGTATGCGGGCACGGCCTCGTTGGCGCGTGCACCGTCGCGGGGCGGCGGCGTGTCGCCGGGCAGTTCGGCGACGCCATGCACATCGCGCATGGTCAGCGCGTCCCACCGGTGCTGCCAGGCGCCGCCGGGCTGTCCGTCGGCGTCGACAACCACATGCGAGATACCCAGCCTCGAGAGGTGGAAGGATGCCGAGAGGCCGGCCTGCCCTGCGCCGATCACCAGACTGTCGAGGATGCTCACGCCGGTTTCAACGCCCGGCGCCGCGCGCTTGTTCCTCCCCACCGCACTCCACGGTGACGCGCCCGGGATGCCCTCCCCGATTGGTGTTCGCGTCGATTCGTGTAGTACTCTTTTCAAGTTGCTCCGGCTGGTCCGGAACAGCGTCTGGGCCTGTGGCGCAGCTGGTAGCGCACCTGCATGGCATGCAGGGGGTCAGGGGTTCGAGTCCCCTCAGGTCCACAGAAAAAGCCCCCGGTTCTCCGGGGGCTTTCTTCGTCTCACGCGGAAGTGACCAGGAGGCACCATGACGCACACGCCCCTGGGCTACGCGGATCGTGTGCGTGCGTCGCGGGGATATCGGACGGTGAGCCAGCTCATCGCGGACGACCTCAACGTCTTCCTCGATCCTTTCTCGGCCCTCCTCTCCGCGCACGCCGAGATCGGGACCGGCAATGTGTTCTGTCCGAACGTCCGCATCGACGCCGACCCCGGCGCTCTCCTCATCGGTGACGACAACCGCTTCTTCGAGGGCACCCGAATCGAGGCGACCGGCGGCGGACGCGTGAGCATCGGCACCGACAACGAGTTCGGCCCGCATGCGGTGGCTCTGCTCGCGAACCGTTCCGATTCCGTGATCACGATCGGCAACCGGGTGCGTCTGATCGGGAGGATCGACCTCGCCGGCGCTTCCACTCTGGGCGATGGATCGCAGATCCTCGGCGAGGTCACGGCGGTGAACGTCGCGCTCGCGAGCGGCGGGAGTCACCGCGACCCCGATCCTGACCTGCGCGGCGCCGTGCTCAAAGGACGAGGCCGGGCCACCGGACTCACGCTGGCTCGCGGCCACGTCATCAATGCAGACGGTGATTTCGGCACCGCAGCCGTAGAGGCCCAATCGGTCTATCACCCTCGCCCTGCCTGATGACCGCGCCGGGTCAGCCTCGCTAGCGCGCGTCTGCACGAGCGTCAACCCGATTCCGACCGCACGCCCCGCGTTCTACCGTGAACCCATCTCGACGAAAGGATGCGATCATGTCGAACCCGATCATTCCCCCGGTTCCCCCGCTCCCCCATGACGACGACCCGACCGACCCGACGGGTGTGCCGACGAGGGAGGTCGACGGCGAGCGTGTTCTCGATCCGGATGTCGATGACGCGCTCGTCGACAGCGCCGAAGCCGACCGCGTCGCTGCCGGCGCGGACGAGCACGACGACGGCCCCGACGTCTGACCGCACACCCTCGCCGGCCCGCAGCGCACCGGTCGCCGTCACCCGCGCCCCGTAGACTTGCTCTCATGGCACCGGTGGCGGCGACGTGGTCCGGAAGAGGCTCATCGAGCGTCTTCCGGGGTGTGCTGTCGGGCGTGCTCCTCGTCGCCGCAGTCATCCTGGGGCTGCTGGGGATGCACACCCTGAATCTGCACGGCACTGCGGCGGCCGACACTCCGGCGGCGGCGATTTCCGCGGCCACGACCGTGTCCGAGCCGGTATCCGCGCATCACGGCACAGCACAGGTGCAGGCGCACCCGTCCGAAGACCCGTCCGGCACGACCGCGATGTCCTGCGCAGGCTGTGGCACCGATGATCACGCCGGCATGGCGATGATGTGCGTCCTCGCGCTCCTCCTCGCCCTCGTACTCCTCCTCGCGCCCGGAGTGCTTCGCGGCTGGACGGCAATACTCCTCCGCTCGCCCCTTCTCGAGGTCCTGACCGCGCGGGTCCTCCCCCGCGCCCCTTCTCTGCACGTTCTCTGCATCAGTCGCACCTGAGCAGCCGTCGAGCCCGCGCTCTCGCGCCACGGCTCCAGGCCTCTCACCCTCGCGCGCCGCCGTCCGGCGTGTGCGCAACGACTATGCGTATTTGGAGAACACACCCATGAAGATTCGTGCTGCGGCAACCGCCGCACTCACCCTGTCCGCCGTTCTGCTGCTGTCCGGCTGCGCGACCGGCACCGACGACGCTTCCATGCCCGGCATGGACCACAGCTCGTCGTCACCATCGGCCGGCATGAGCGATGCCGACGTCAACGATGCCGACGTCATGTTCGCCTCGATGATGATCGTGCACCACGAGCAGGCGATCGAGATGAGCGACATCGTGCTCGGTGTGGAGGGGATCGACCCCGAGGTGGCCGAACTCGCCCAGCGGATCAAGGCCGCGCAGGGCCCGGAGATCGAACAGCTCGAGGGCTGGTTGGACGATTGGGGCATCGGCTCCGACGACCGCGACGCGAACGGGATGGACCACGGCGACGGGATGATGAGCGACGACGACCTCGCCGCGCTCCGCTCCGCCGATGGTCCCGAAGCGTCGCGCCTGTTCCTCGACCAGATGATCGTGCACCACGAGGGAGCCGTCGAGATGGCGCGGGCGGAGGTCGACGGCGGGAGCGATCCGGAAGCGATCGAACTCGCCCAGACGATCATCGACGCGCAGACCGAGGAGATCCAGGAGATGAAGGACCTCCTCTCCACCCTCTGAACCCACTCCGGGGTCGGTGTCGGCGTATCCCCGCCCGCACCGGCCCCACCTCGCACGAAGGACCGTCCCCATGAACCATCCCCTCCCCTCCACCACGTCTCCCGCCTCTCCGTCGGTTGCCGCATCACGTCGACGACGGAGGCTGTCCGCAGGGCTCGCCGCGTTGGCCGTCGCCGGAATCGCCTTGGCCGGATGCGCGCCCGCCGTCTCCCCCGCCGACGTCGACTCGGTGGCGTCGGCGCGGGCCCTGCTCGCCGCGCACGACCTCGCCGGGCTCGACGTCGGCGAGGTGATCGAACGACTCGACGCGATGCCCGTGGCGGACCGCCCGGACGATCTCCTCGCATCCGTCGAACCCGACGCGCTCCTGCTGCGTGACACCAGCGGCCGGGAGAGTAGGCTGCCGATGCCCGACGACGCGGTGTACATCTCGGTCGCACCATTCCGCGAACAGACCCATGAGTGCCACTTCCACAGCCTCACGACGTGCGTCGGCGAGCTCTCCGACACCGAGATGCGCATCGTCCTCACCGCCGACGACGGGACGGTGCTCATCGACGAGATGCGCCGCACCCACGACAACGGGTTCACCGGCGTCTGGGTGCCTCGGGGAATCGAGGCGACGCTGACCGTCGAGAGCGCCGGCCTGACGGGCACCGTGCCGCTGTCGACCACGTCGCCGGACGATCGCACGTGCGTGACCGATCTGCAGCTGCTGTGATCCCGCACGTGGCCGACTGAGCTCCGCAGCGCGGCATGGAGGAAGCGCACCCCCTCGGAGATCGAGGAGGTGCGCTTCTTCGTTCGCTGTCCGTGCCGCGGGACGACTAGGTCGCCAGCAGCGGCGGCCGATGGGGAATGGAGATCGGACGTGTGGCCCTGCTCGAACCACGCATTCTCTCGACATCCTCGAGCACCTCGAACGCGGTTCCATAACGCGTGGCGAGTGGCAGGTCACGCAGCCAGGTCACCTCGACCTCGGTCTCGGCGAGTTCGTACACGCACGCGACGACATGGCGCGGGTCGTTGGGCGAGTATCGAAGGTCGTTGATCACCCATTCCGACGCCGTGATGCGATTCAGCATGAAACGCGGATCCGGAAGTTCAGACATGTGGGGCCCTCCAGGACTCTCTCTCCCTAGAGAGTGCGCCACAGATCGTGCACTGGGAAGCCCCTTGACACCACGCGCGGAGGGTGCCGTCGCGGGTTTCGACCGGAAGACGGAGCGGACTGACTCCGACGCGCCGGATCAGCGTCCCGGTCGTACCGTGAGGTCGGTGATCTCCGCGTCGCGCGGAAGGTCGAGGGCGGTGAGGATGGTCGTGACGACGGCGTCGGGGGTGATGAAACGCTCCGCGTCGTAGTCCTGCCCCTCCTGCTGGTGCACACGCTCCTGCATGGGAGTGGCCGTGCGACCGGGATAGATCGAGGTCACGCGCACACCGTGTGCGGCCTCCTCGGCTCGAAGAGCATCGGCGAGAGCTCGGAGACCGTGCTTCGATGCTGCGTAGGCCGACCACCCGGCGTTGGCACGCAGACCCGCCCCCGAATTCACGAACACGACCTGTCCCTGCGACACGCGCAGGACGGGCAGGAGGAGGCGCGTGAGCTCGGCGGGAGCCACGAGGTTCACGGCCAGCTGCTGCTCCCACAACGCGGGAGCGAGGTCTGCGACGTCACCGAGATCGACCACGCCGGCGACATGGACGAGCGAATCGATCCGGTCGGGCAGGTGCTGCTTCGACAGCGCCCACGACAATCGCCCCGGCTGGGCGAGATCGCCGACGAGGACGGATGCTCCGGGCAGCGCGGCCGCGATCTGCCGAGCACGCCCGACGTCGCGGGCCAGCACCACCACGTCATCGCCGCGGGAGAGGAGCCGGCGAGCGAGAACCGCGCCGATACCGGAACCCGCACCGGTGATCAGGTGCGTGGCCATCTCAGCCCAAGTCTGCGGCAGGCTCGACCACGTCGATCGGAACGACGGGGCAGTCCTTCCAGAGGCGCTCGAGTCCGTAGTAGACGCGCTCCTCCTGGTGGAAGACGTGCACGATCAGGTCGCCGAAGTCGAGCAGTACCCAACGGGCCTCGGCACGCCCTTCGCGCCGAACACGTTTGTGGCCCGACTCGATCAGGCGGTCCTCGATCTCATCGGCGATCGCGGCGACGTTGCGCTCGCTGTTACCGGTGACGAGCAGGAAGATGTCGACGAGCGGAAGCGGCTCCGAGACGTTGAGCGCGACGAGATCCTCACCACCCTTGTCGATGGCGGCTTGTGCTGCGAGACGCAGCATCTCTTCGGCAGTTTCAGGTGATTGCATCAGAACACATTCGTGGTGATGGCGATGATGACGACGACACCGACAGCGAGGGCGAGGCCTCCGGCGACGATCGCCAGGGTGATCATCAGCCGGTTGCCCTTCTCAGGCGCCGGCGGACGGATCACCTCGCCGGCGGGCTTGATGGTGCTGACCGCCGAGCTGGCGGCGATCGGCGTGGGCGACGACGCGGGGGGAAGCTCGCCATCGATGAGGACGGCGTCGACGTCCTTGCCGTCGGTGGTTCCCAGGGCGTGGCCCTGCGAGCCCATGCCCTGAGGCAGTTCATACGACCCTGTGACGAGGATCTCACCGGTGGAGGCGACAGGGCCGGAGAGTGAGCCCTCGCCCGGGGACGGCGTGAAGATCAGGGCGTTCGGTGCGGAGTGCTGCGACCCGGTCGAATCGCCGACGGTGAGCAGCTCGTCGAACGACGGGCGGAAGGGGGCGTGCGGGTCGGGAGCATCGGCGAGGATTCCCTCGCCGAAAGCGGGGTTCACGGTGGGGCGGGCCGCGTCTTCGCCGTCGGCGTCATCGGCGTCACCGACATCTGCGAGCACGTCGTCGCCGTCGACGTCGGGATCACCGGTGCTCTCGTCCGGAAGGCCCAGAGCCGAAGCCAGGTCATCGTCGTCCTCGTCGGACTCGCCGCCGGCGCCATCGACGGACTCCAGCGGCACGTCTCCCACGGAATCCGCGACGACGGATGCACGCACGGGAGCAACGGTGACCTCGTCGTCGACATCATCATCGTCGGCGTCGCCCGGCTCTTCGTTCCGTGTGAAGTTCGGGACCCCCGACACGATCTCCGCGGGGTCATGCGTCGTGGCGGACTCCCCGTCGGCCGGTTCCGCCGGCGCGTCGGGGGCTGGCTGCTCGGCCGCTGCCTCTTCGGACTGCTCTCCGGCGATCACGGGCACCGAAGCCGTGCGCACCTTTTCGAGCTCGCGCGCCTGGCGGCGCGTCAACGGCGCATCGCCGCTGACGTCGTCGGACACAGGGGTCGGCGCGGGC
>NZ_DFQP01000002.1:0-42334 GCF_002377845.1 Microbacterium sp. UBA3486 | reverse complement strand
CGCCCCCCCCGCCCGCCCGCCCGCCCGCCGATGCTCCGGTCGCACTTTCTGTCGCCCAGCAGTCGATCAGGCGACAGAAAGTGCGACCGGAGCACCAAGGGGTGCGGGGGTGGCGGTGGGGGCGGGGGTCAGGACTGGGGAAGGGCCGCGACGACGTCGATCTCGACGAGGATGTTCGCCAGCTGCGAGCCGACCGTCGTGCGCACGGGGTAGGGCGCCGTGAAGAACTCCTCGTACGCCTCGTTGAACTCGGCGAAATCGGCGAGGTCCTGCAGGTGCACGGTCGACTTCACGACATCGTCCGTGGTGAGCCCGTGCACCGCGAGCACCTTCTGGATGTTCCGGAGCACCTGGCGAGTCTGATCGCCGACGCTCTCGGGGACCGCATGGTCGTTCGCCGCGTCCTGCGGACCGAACCCCGCGGTGTACAGGAATCCGTTCGCGACCACTCCGTGGCTGTACGGGCCGGCGGGCGTGGGGGCCCCGTCTGCGTAGAATCCGGTTTTCGGCATCTTTCTTTCCTTTCGGTTGGCGATTCAGATCTGTCGCGAGCGGCGGAGCCCTCGACCGGGCAGGGCGTCGGTACGCTCGCCGTCGGCGAGGACGCGGACGCCTGCGACGAACACGTCGTCGATGCCGACGCCGTGTCCGCGAGGACTCTCGTAGGTCGCGGTGTCGGCGACCGCCTCCGGGTCCACGATCACGAGGTCCGCGACCGCACCCGACTCGACGATCCCGCGGCGCCCCAGGCCGAAGCGGCGCGCCGGCGACGACGACAGGTGGTGCACGGCATCCGACCAGGTCCAGGTCGCACGCTCGCGCACGTATTCGCGCAGGAACAGCGAGAACGAGCCGGCGGCGCGCGGATGCGGATGGGCGCCGACGAAGATGCCGTCGGATCCGCCCATCTGGCCGGGATGCGCGAAGATGCGCGCGAGTTCGACGCCGGTGCGCGGGCTGCGCACGGCCATGACGGCACTGCATTCCATGCGGGAGGCGGCGAGCACATCGAGCGCGAAGTCGATCGGCTCGACATCGGCGCGCACGGCCGCCTCGCGAAGCGTGAGACCGTGCGCCCAGGCCAGTTCGGGAGCGGCGAGGTGGGCGAGCGTGATCATGTCGGCCCACTCCGGGCCGAGGCTCGCACTCGTTACGGCCCGCAGCGTGCACTTCTCGCGCAGTTCAGCGCGGCGCGAAGGATCCGCGATCAGCGCGACCGCCTCGGATGCCGGCAGGGCCGAGACCTCGGGCGGAAGCAGCGGCATGCCGAGCAGCGTGCACCCTCGCGTGTAGGGGTAGGCATCGAAGGTCGCATCCACCCCGGCGGCTTCCAGTTCGGCGAGCTGGTCCCGCACGATGTCCGCGTCGGCGTGGAAATGCGAGATGTGCACGGGCGGCCTCGACCCCGTGGTGCCGGCGGTGAGGCGGGAGATCTCGGCGATCTCCGCCGTCCCTGTGGCGGTGTTGGCCTCGTACCCTCCGCGCATGTGGGTCACGTACACCCCGCCGGCCCGCGCGACCGGCTCGCAGAGCGCGGCGATCTCCGCCGCATCCTGGAAGATGCCCGGCGTGTAGTCCAGCCCGGTCGACAGGCCGAGGGCGCCGTCGGACATCCCCTGCGCGACCAGCTCCCGCATGCGGCGGCGCTCGTCATCGCTCGCGGGGAGGCTCCTGCGCCCGCACACCTCGAAGCGCACCGTGCCCGCCGGGACGAGGTAGCCCGCGTTCAGCGCCGAGGTTCCGTCGACGGATGCCAGATAGGCGGCGACCCCTCCGCCGCGATAGGTGGGGTGGCGTCCGTTGATGGCCGCGAAGTACTCGGAGGCGTATTCGCCGTCACCGGGCGCGTACGACACGCCGTCCTGCCCTCCGATCACGGTGGTCACGCCCTGGCGCAGCAGCGCGAGCGTGACGTCGGGGTCGCTCAGCAGGCCGTCGGCGTGGGAGTGCGCGTCGATGAATCCCGGAAGCACCAGGCGCCCCGAGACGTCGACCACCTCGTCGCCCGCACGCGCGTCGACGCGACCGACCTCCGACACGGTCTCGGCCTCGATCGCGACGTCGGCGCACCGGAGGCCGGGCCCGTCGATCACGGAGCCACCACGGAGGACTACCCGGTTCTTCACTGCTCTCCTCAGAAGTAGGTGCGGACGAGGCCGACGACCCGGTCGGAATCGGCGGATTCGACGACGGGCAGCACGCGCCACTTGTCGAATGCCGTGCAGGGGTGCGACAGCCCGAAGCGGACCACCTCGCCGATCACGAGCGGCCGCGTGGACCGCACGTACGAATGCTGATCGTTCATCGCCGACACCTCCCCCTGCAGAGGCTGCCAGCGGCCGGTCACCCCGGCCGCGACGGATCGCGGGATCGGCAGCCCCTCGTCGTACGGAAGATCCCGCTTCCCCGCGTCCACGAGCGCCAGACCCGGCTCCGGGCTCGAGACGACGCGGGCGAGTCCGTGCATCGCATTGACGAACCGGGGCGAGGCGTCGGCATCCGTCGCTCCCTCATCGAACGGCGAGATGCCGCGGTAGAAGCCGTCGTCGTGCACGATGTAGGCGCCGGAGCGGAGCGTGAATCTCGTGCGGTCGTCCCGCGTGGCCGTCGCCCAGACGTCGGCGACGATGTCGAAGTACGCACTGCCGCCGGCCGTCACGAACAGCTCGCCGTCGTCGTAGAGCTGCGTGATCGCGGCATGCAGCTCGAGCTGCGACTCGAGATACGCGCGCACCGCGGCGAGCGCGGGCGCGGAACGGTCGTGTGCGAGGCTCCCCTCGTATCCGGCCACTCCGGCGAGGCGCAGCACGGAGGATGCGGCGATGCGCTCAGCCACACGCACGGCCTCCGCGATCGACCGCGCACCCGTCCGACCCCCTTCGCCGCCGAGCTCGACGCAGACGTCGACCGGGCGCGGTGTCGCGGTGGAGAGCAGAGCCGCCTCCATCGTCTCGACCGTCGCAACCGAATCGGCCCAGCTCACGAACCGGAAACCCGGATCCGCCAGCTCCTGCGCCAGCCACGCCAGCGCCGGCCGATCGACGGCGGCGTTCGCGAGCATCACCGAATCGACGCCCAGATCGCGGGCGGTACGAACCTGCCCCATGGTCGCGAAGGTGATGCCGAGCGCGCCCGCATCCCTCTGCCGCTTCCACAGCGCAGGCGCCATGGTGGTCTTGCCGTGGGGCATGAGGGCGAGGCCGCGCTCCGCGCACCACTGCGCCATCGTGGCGACGTTCGCCGTCATCGCTGCGTCGTCGAGCACGATCAGCGGAGTCCAGAACTCCTCGAGTCGTGGGGCTGTCGCGAGGAACTCCGTCACCGTCAGTCCGGCCGCACGCCCAGGTAGGCCCTTGTCGCGCGCGGAGAGCACTCCTGCGTCATCCATCGTCATCGCGTCTTCACCGGCGTGCTCGTCTTCAGCTCGTGCAGGCGCCCCGCACCCTCGACATCGGGCTGGACCGAGGCGACCAGTGTGGCGATCACACCGACCACCGCGATCACCGCCGCGTACACGACGACCGGCCAGAAGGCGCCTCCGGCAGCCGCCACCAGTGCCGTGCAGATCAGCGGGGCGAGGCCGCCGCCGAGGGTGTTGGAGATCTGGTAGCCGATGTTCACGCCTGTCGTCCGAGCCTCCGGATCGAACATCTCCACGAGCATCGTCGAGAGGGTCGCCTGCATCGCAACGCCGAAGACGACGAACCCGAGGATCTGTCCGAGCCAGATCAGCCACATGTTCCCCGTGCTGAACATCATGAAGGCCGGATAGACCATGGCCGCGAAGCCGAGACAGCCGATGATGTAGACCGTCCGCCTGCCGATGCGATCGGAGATCGCACCCCACAGCGGAGCGACGACGATCTGCAGCAGACCCACGAGCATGGTGCCGGCGAACCCCATCCAGGCCGGCAGATGCTGGTTCGACACGATGAACGCCAGACCGTACGTGAGGATGACGTAGCCGGCGATCGACTGCGGCAACCCGATGAGGATGCCCATGATCGCGTTCTTCGGGTGACGGAAGACCTCGATGAGCGGGTTGGGCTTCTTGCCCGTGGTGGCGAGGAGAAGCGTCTGCGTGTCGGTGAACGCCTCAGACTCCTCGAGCTGGCGACGAAGCAGCACTGCCGCGATCGCGAGCACGATCGAGAAGACGAACGGGATGCGCCACCCCCACTGCAGGAACCACGATTCCGGCGTGAGCCCGAGACCTGCCATCAGACCGCCCGAGACCACGTTGGCGACACCCGCACCGCTGATGAGGAAGGCTCCGTAGAGCCCCCGCTTGCCGGTCGGCGCGGCTTCGACGACCATCGTGGCCGCACCGCCCATCTCGCCGCCGACGAAGAAGCCCTGGCAGAGCCGGAAGAACAACAGCAGCAGCGGTGCAGCGATGCCGATCATCTGGTCGGAAGGGATCAGGCCGATGCCCGTGGTCGCGACCCCCATGCCGATGACCGTGCTCATGAGAACGACCTTGCGGCCCCGGCGGTCGCCGACGATACCCCAGATGATGCCGCCGACCGGACGGAGGAAGAATCCGACGGCGAAGGTCGCGAACGACGACAGCTGGGCGATGACGGGGTCGTTCGAGGAGAAGAACACCGCGGGGAACACTGCCGCAGCCGCGAGGCCGTAGAGGTAGTAGTCGTAGTACTCGATCAGCGTTCCGATCGCCCCACCGGCGATCGTCTTGCGCTGCTTCGGGGTCAGGCCAGATGAGGCGACAGTGGCCATCCGGGGCTCCTTCTTCGGGGAATGCAGGGCCGCATACGTTGCGGTCCGGCCTCGACGGATCGTCTGGGCGTGGATAAACTAACAGCGGAATAGACAATCTGTCTATCACTCGTATTTTTTGTACGCCTGTATCGTTGCTCCGGATTGGAGTCACAGAATGTCGACATCGACGACAGCAGAGAACGCGGTTGCAGCCCTGGCCGATGTTCTCGCACGGGAGACGTACGAGAGTGCAGAAGAGGTCCTCCGCCTCTATCGACCCGTGCTCCGTGCCCTCGCCACTGCGGCCGGACCGACCGTCGAAGTCGTGCTCCACAATCTCGACGGCACCGACGTCGACCTGGGTCACACGATCATGGCCATCGAGAACGGGCACGTCACCGGGCGCGCTGTCGGGGGCCCCTCGACCTCTCTCGGTCTGGACGTGCTCAAGGACCGCCGGGGGAACCACGACGCCTTCGGCTACACCGGCTACACCAGCGACGGGCGGGAACTGCGCTGTTCCTCGGTCTACTTCCACAATGGCGCCGGCGACATCATCGCGTCGCTGTGCGTGAATGTCGACCTCAGCCCGCTGCTCCTCGCCCGCAAGACGCTCGACGCGCTCCTCCCGGCACCCGTACCCGCGAACGCTCCGAAGGAGCACTTCGGCGCCGACCTCGTGTCGGTGATGGATTCGATGATCACCGAAGCCATCCGCGAGATCGGGCGACCCCTCGAGAGCATGTCGCGCGATGACAAGATCACCGTGCTGGAGCGGCTGGATCAGCGTGGTGCCACACAGATGCGCAAGTCGGTGGAGGCCATCGCCAAGCGCCTGGGCATCTCCCGGGTGACCGCATACTCCTACCTCGAAGAGGCCAGAACGCGATGACGGGACCGACAGGGAACATGATGGACAACTCCGGCTTTGATGCGCTCTTCGGTGGCACGCGCCTGATGGCGATCCTGCGCGGCATGGGTGCGGAGCGCAGCCTCGCCCTGTCGACCACCGCGTGGAACCTCGGGATCGACGTCGTAGAACTCCCCATCCAGACCCCCGACGACGTCGAGGCGCTGCGCGTGGTCGCCGCCGCCGGACGCACGCGTGGCAAGGCCGTCGGCGCCGGCACCGTGGTCTCGGCCGAGCATGTCGCGCAGGCGCTCTCCGCCGGCGCCACGTTCACCGTCAGCCCCGGACTCGATCTCGACGTCGTGCGCGCCTCGCACGAGGCCGGAATGCTCAGCCTTCCCGGTGTCGCCACGGCCAGCGAGGTGCAATCCGCCACTTCCGCGGGACTCACCTGGCTCAAGGCCTTCCCCGCGTCGGTACTCGGTCCGCAGTGGCTCACGGCGATGAACGGCCCCTTCCCCCAGGCACGATTCGTGACCACGGGTGGCATGAACGCGGCCAACGCCGCCGAGTACCTCGACGCCGGCGCCCATGTCGTCGCCGTCGGCTCGGCGCTGGAAGACGCCGCGCAGCTGCCGCAGCTCGCCGCGCTGCTCGGTGCGGGCGCGCGGCGATGAGCTCTCTCGACGCGAGGCTCGCCCACGTCGACGCTCGTCTCGCGTACGAGATCGATGTGGTCGCCGCCCTCGAAGCCGTGGCCACCGGAGAGGCGGTGCTGGTCGATACGCGGCGCCTCGAGTCGTGGGATCACGGCCACATCGCCGGGGCGGTGCATCTGCCCACGAGCGACGTCGACGCACGGCTCACAACGCTTCCCCGCGATCGCACGCTCATCGTCTACGGCTGGGGCCCCGGGTGCAACGGCGCCACCTCGACCGCCCGAGTGCTGCTCGCCGCCGGGTTCGATGTCCGCGAGCTGCTCGGCGGCTACGAGTACTGGGTGCGCAACGGCTTCGAGGTCGAGTCGTCCGGGGTCGTCTCCCGGCGTCGTCCCGACCCTCTGGTCACGGCCGAGCCCTGACGGCGTCCCGGCCCGTCCGCCCTCCGTTCCGGTCGCACTTACTGTCGCCAAAAGGCCGCCGGCGCGACAGAAAGTGCGACCGGAACGAGGGTGCGGGAGCGCCGGAGGGGACGGAGCTGGAGGGAAGGGGCCGAGGACTGGGGGAGGCGTCACCGGAGCCCGAAGGGCGCGAGCACCACGCGGCGGCCGGTACGCACCCACACCGCACCATCGGCACGCTTCTCGGCGCGGGTGGCGAAGCGGTAGCGGTACGACACCGCACGCACCCACCGCGGTCTTTCGCCCTCGAACGGGTCGATGCGCAGCAGCGCGAGGGTCGGAGCATCCGCTTCCAGCAACCGCACCAGGAACGCGGTGAACCAGTCGTCGAGCGAATGCCCGAGCGGAAGGAACCACATCAGCCAATCGAGGCGCAGATGGTAGGGAGCGAACTGTCGCGGCATCCTGCGCACATCACCGGGCTTGCCACGGAACTCGTACTCGCGCCACTCCACCCCCTCTTCGTCGGCTGAGCCCTCGACGATGATCTCGATGCGCTCCTTCGTGACCGTGCCGAATGCGCCGTAGGCGTTGGCGAGCTGCCAGCGGTTGAAGCTCGCGTTCATCAGCTGCCGCCGCGCGAAGAGGTTGCGCAGCGCCGGCACGCTCAGCACGACATACAGCAGCCCGACCGCCGAGGTGACCACGACCCAGGCCAGCGGCATCCCGTCGATGATCCAGGGAGGATCGGTCCGCGGCGCGGCCACAGGCATCCCGACTCCCGGCAGCCCGATCACGGAGAACGCGATGACCATCGTCGCCGCGTTCAACCACGCGAAGTTTCCGGTGACGACGAGCCACAGCTGCGTCAGGATCACGATGGATGCCGCCACCGCACCGACGACCTGCGGTACCGGGCCGCGCACCCACAGCGACAGGACCGGCGCGAACAGGAAGATCGGCACGACCAGCTGCGCGAAGTGGTTGCCCAGCACCTCGCCGCGATGGAACCAGCGCGGCAGCAGATGCGCCTGCCTGCTGAGCGGACCGGGCATGGGCTGCGTCTCATGGTGGTACATGAGTGCCGTCAGGTCGCGCCATTC
Organism: Microbacterium sp. UBA3486; assembly: GCF_002377845.1. NCBI lineage: Bacteria > Bacillati > Actinomycetota > Actinomycetes > Micrococcales > Microbacteriaceae > Microbacterium > Microbacterium sp. UBA3486. Next base: position 34,599 of record NZ_DFQP01000002.1, on the reverse strand, counting down.
GCGTCCGCCGCGGATCTTGATCATCCCGGCACCGAACTCGAGCCGGAAGACCAGCCACCAGAACAGGACGATCACGACGGTGGGCGGCGGCTGATCGCCCGAGCCGAGGAACGCCGCGAGGAACCCCGCCTCCAGCAGCAGCATCTCCCACCCGAACGAGTAGAACGTCTGCCCGATACTGACGATCGACATGTACCCGAGCCACAGCGCGAGGAAGCACAGCATCGGAACCCACGGCGGCCCCCACTGCGGGATGCCGACCACGAGAAGTGCCGCGACCACGATGCCGGCCGCGCACAGCAGCACGAGGCGGCGGTCGGTATAGCGGATGCGCGAGAACAGGGTCGGATGCAGCATCCGTCGTCTCGCCTTGTCGCGGCCGACCCATTCGAGCAGCGCCGGCGCGGGAAGCAGTCCGTGTTCGCCCAGCAGCGGCCGGAACTGGTTCAGGCTGGAGACGAACGCGACGAGGTACATCGCCGCGATGCCGCGCTGCAGCACCTCACGCGCGAATCCGAAGTCGACCGCCGCGAACCCGTCCACGGCCACAGGCTACGCCCGGGCTCGTGAACGGGTCAGGGGGTTGCACCGCGTCGGGAGGAGGTCTCCGCGTCGGGAGGAGCCTCGAGGTCGAGATCTCCTCCCGAACGCGAGATCTCCTCCCACCGCGCGCTCACACCGTGCGCAGCGCCGACGTGGGCGAGAGGCGGGCGGCGCTGATCGCCGGATACAGCCCCGCGATCACACCGACCACCAGCGCCACGGCCGGGCCCCCGACGAGCACCACGAGGGGTATCGTCGCCGCCTGCCCCTGGATGCCGGCGTAGACGAACACCCCTGCGGCCCCCAGCAGCAGGCCGACGAAGCCCCCCAGGCCGCCGAGCACGATCGCCTCCGCCACGAACTGACCCGCGATCTGACCCGAACGCGCGCCGAGCGCCCGCCGGAGTCCGATCTCGCCACGCCGCTCCAGCACCGCCACCACCATGGTGTTCGCGATGCCGATCCCTCCGACCAGCAGCGCGATCGCCGCGAGACCGACCGCGAGGCCGGACAGCGAGTCATCCGCGGTGTCCCGCGCCCCGGCGAGGTCGCCGAGTCCGGTCACCTGCACGTACGGGGACGACGGATTCGCGGCGCGCGCGATCGCGTCTCGGACCTTCTCGCCCGTGCCGCCGTCGGCCATGCGCACGTAGATCGAGGCGATCGTGTCATCGCCCTTCGCCGACACGTGCTCGGCCGCCCAATGATCGCCGAGGAAGGCACTCGCGTCGATGTCCTCCGCGAGCCCGGCCGAGTCGAGGATCCCGATCACGGTGTACCACTGCTCGCCAATCCACACCCGCACGCCCGGCTCCGTGATGCCCATGCGCGCAGCTGCCGCTGACCCGAGCACGGTCACCGGCAGGGAGCGGTCGGTCTCGTCGAACCACGACCCCTTCGCGACCGATCCCTCCACCGACGAGAGGAAGTCGGGACTCGCCGCATACGCGGTCAGCCCGTTGCCCTGGCTCTTCGGCATGAGGTCGTTGCGATACACGCCGGTACCGTCCGGCACCTTCTCGAGCACCCCGACCTGCTCCACCCCCGTCACCCGCTCGATCATCCCGCCGGCCATCTCGGGCAGTGCGACCGGTTTGTTGTCCGGCCCGTACCCCGGCTGCACCACGATCATGTTGGCGCCGAGCGCGTCGAGCTTGGCCAGCAGCTCCGCCTGGTTCGATGCGGCGATACCCGTGATGGCGGTGAGTGCCGCGATGCCCACGGCGACGCCGAGCGCCGACAGGGCCGTGCGCATCTTGCGGCTGCGCGGTCCGATGAGCGCCGTGCGGATGCTGTCCGCGACGCTCAGCCGCGGCATCCGCTCCCCTCGGCGCCTCATGCCGCGACCTCTTCCCGATCCGGTGAGCCCGTATCGCTCACGATGCGTCCGTCGTGGATGCCGACCTGCCGCTGCGTGCGCTCCGCGATGTGCGGGTCATGAGTGATGATCACGACCGCAGTGCCGGAGTCGGCGATCGAGGTGAGGAGTTCGAGGATGCGTTCGCCCGTGGTGGAGTCGAGCGCCCCCGTGGGCTCGTCGGCGAAGAGCACCGACGGATTCCCGACGATCGCGCGGGCGATGGCCACCCGCTGCTGCTCCCCGCCGGAGAGCTGCCCCGGCCGGTGCTTCATGCGGGCGCCGAGACCGACCCGTTCCAGGGCGGCCGCCGCACGCACCGAGCGCTCCGCCGCGGGCACTCCCGAGTAGAGGAGCCCGAGCGCCACGTTGTCGACCGCGCTGAGCGCCGGCAACAGGAAGAACTGCTGGAACACGAACCCGATGCGGCGAGCGCGCAGCACCGCCCGCTCGCGCTCGGCGAGGGCTGCGGCATCCGTCCCGTCGATCAGCACGGTGCCGCTGGTGGGATCGTCGAGCGTGCCCATGATCGAGAGCATCGTGCTCTTGCCGGATCCGGATGCCCCGACCACGGCCACCAGTTCTCCGCTCTCGATCGCGAGACTCATGCCGTGCAGCACGCGCAACGGTGGACTTCCCGGATACTCCTTGATCACGTCGACGAGCTCGACCACGGTGTCCGGCGTCATCGCGCCACCACCACGGCGTCGCCGGCAGCGAGGTCTCCGCCCGTGACCTGCACCTTGGTGTCGGCGATCAGTCCGACCTCCACGGCGACCCGTTCGACCTTGCCGCCCTTGCGCAGCACGTCGACCGCATAGCCTCCGTCGGTCGTCGCCACCAGGGCGGTGACCGGCACGACCAGCGCGTCCTTCACCTCCGAGGTCGCGAACACGACCTTGACCGCACGCAGTCCGATGCCCTCGGCGACGGCCGGATCGTCGAACTCCACGTTCGCCGTGGCGGGCGTGGTCTCGCCCTCCTTCTCGGTCGGCTGACCACCGGGGTCGACGGCGGTCACCGTCGCGGGCACCTCCGTCCCGTCCGGCAGCACCACGGTCACCCGGGTCCCCGGCAGGATCTCGCGGGCCTGCGCGTCGGTGAGCTTGGCGACCACACGCAGGGTGGTGCTGGTGTAGGTCAGCGGACTCGTCCCGGCGGGGTCTCCCAGCTTTCCCTTCACCGACTCGATGCGCACCGATGCGGCGGTGATCGCGACCACGTCTCCCAGCTTCACGATGCCGTCCTGCGGCACCCCGAGCGACTTCTGCCAGGCCTTGACGTTGGTCTCCGTGACCGCGGTGAACTCGTCGTCCACCGTCATGTTCCTGCCGAAGCCGAGGTCGGCGAGCGCCTGCTCCAGCTGGCGCACGTCCGGGCCCTTCTCGACGCCGACGCCGAGGTCGCGCCAGAACGGACGGTCGCCGCGCATCGCGATCACCGGCTTCCCGTCGACCTCGTAGATCGCCTGGCCGACGCCGATCACCTCACCCGCGGTGGGCAGGCGTGTGATGGTCCCCCCGCGCCCCGGCAGCGCGATGGACGCTCCGTAGCTGAGGGTGCCGTTCAGCCGCAGGTCGGAGGTCAGCGTGGTGAGCTCGGCCGTGGCGGTGACCGGCTTCTCGGCGTCGTCCGGAGACTCGGCCACCGAGCTCCATGGCTGCAGCACTGCGAGTGCCACCGCCGCGGCCACGAGCAGCACCCCGACCGGCAGCAGCACCTTCGTCACCCGGCGGCTCATTCCTCGCCTCCGGAGGGCATGACGGTCGCCGCGGTGAAGGCGCCTTCGAAGTATTCGCTCATCAGGGCGAACCAGTCGAAGTCGACGGCTTCTATGCTCTCCTGCGTGAACATGGGCGGCATGTCGCCCGCCTTCTCCGCACACGCCTCGAGGAGGGTGCGCGCCTCGTCTTCGGTGATGCCCGTCGGCAGCGTCAGCATGCCGTCGGAGTCGGGGTCGGCGAAGTCCGTGAAGCCGTTGTCCCGTGCGCACGACGCGAAGGCGAGCCCGGCCTCCGTGAGCTCCTCGGGGGAGATCATCTGCGTCTCGGCGCCCGCCTTCATCGAGATGTCCGGCTCCGGCTGCGTGAACTCGGGGACCTTCTCCTCGCACGCCTCCCACGCCGCGCGCTGGCCGCCGTCCTCGGGGTAGCCGGATGCGGCTGTCGAGGCCATCCACGTGCCGTCGTCGTCCGTGAAGATCATCGTCATCGCCATCTCCTCTCCGGCGCCGGCAGAGGCGGTACTGTCGCTCAGCGTGCCCATCGCCCCGTCACCGGGAGCATCCGGCATCAGCAGCCCGACCTGACCGCCTTCGACGATCTTCGCCGTCTGGCCCTCGTCGGTCAGGCAGCTCACGAACCGCGCAGCGGCCGCATCGTTCGCTCCGTCCTTCGCCTTGTCGTCCCCGGACGGGGCGGTGCACGCAGAGAGCGCGAAGAGCGCCACGACAGCGGGCATCACCACCATGGACCGGCGTGCTTTCGAGTCGAACATGACTTTCCCTTTCTCGCGGTCGCAGCTCGTCCGCGACGTGCAGTCAGTTCTACGGATGCGCTGGTTTGCTGGGGGTATGACGGCGCCTAACCGGAAACTAACCGCGCACCGCGCACCCTCGGAGACGGGAGGTGCCATGCGACTGCTGCTGGTGGAAGACGAGGCCGACCTGGCCGACACCCTCGCCGACGGCCTGCGCCGGGAGGGATACCTCGTCGACGTGGCGCGCGATGGGGCGAGCGCCCTGACCGCCGCCGCATCGAACGATGTGGACGTGATCGTGCTCGACCGTGACCTGCCCGTGCTGAGCGGCGATGCCGTGTGCCGTACCCTCGTGGCGCAGGAGTACCCGGCGCGCATCCTGATGCTCACCGCCGCCGGCACCCTCAACGACCGCGTCGAGGGCCTCGACCTCGGTGCCGACGACTACCTCGCCAAGCCGTTCGCGTACGTCGAGCTGCTCGCGCGCCTGCGTGCCCTCGGCCGCCGCGGACACTCCGCGCGCGCGAGTGCGGTGCTCGAATTCGCCGGGGTACGCCTCGACGTCGTGCGGCGCATCGTGGAGCGCGACGGCACGCCGATCCGCCTCACACTCAAGGAGTTCGGGGTGCTCGAGACGCTTCTCGCGGCGGAGGGCGGCTACGTCAGCGCCGACGATCTGCTCGACGAGGTGTGGGACGAGCCGCACGAGCGCACCCGAGGCGTGGTCAAGATCGTGGTGCACACGCTGCGCCGCAAGCTCGGGGCTCCCGAGGTCGTCCAGTCCGCGGCGGGGCACGGGTATCGAGTGGGGACGACATGAGACGCATGAGCTTCCGCACCCGGCTGGTCGTCACCATCGCGGCCGTGTTCATCGCCGCGGGTGCCGCACTGCTCTCGGTGCAGTACCTGGTGGTGCAGTCGCTGTTCGCCTCGGCCATCGACACGACGGCCGCGACCTGCGTGCCCGCACTCTCGGTCACACAGGTCGCACCGGGGACGCCGGCCGCGGACAGCACCGACATGAGCGGCGTCTCCCCGCTCACCGAGAGCGGCGATCTCCTCTACGGCACGACCGGCACCGGATGCGCCTACTTCGCCGAGACCGCCGATGTCACCGGCTTCGCGGTGGCCACGCCGATGCAGACCGTCGCACTCGACGCCGTGGAAGGAGCGGTGCTGCAGCAGTCGACGTTCCTCGCGGACGAGGTCGGCAGCGGGCTCCTCCTGTGGTCGATCGTGGTGCTCGTCGCCTTCACCGGTGTCGCCGCCGCGATCGCGTTCTGGCTCGCACGGCGCTCACTTGACCGCATCGGAGAAGTCACCGCCGCAGCCCGCGACATCTCGGAGCGCGACCTCGGGCGCCGCCTCGATCTGCCGGGCCCCGACGACGAGATCAAGGAGCTGGGCGACACGATCGACGGGATGCTCGACCGGCTGCAGTCGGCGTTCACCGCGCAGGATCGCTTCGTGGCCAACGCCTCGCACGAGCTGCGCACCCCGCTGACCACGACCAGGACCGCCCTGGAGATCCCGCTCGAACAGGGGGCGGTGCCGGCGGACCTGCAGGCCAACATGCAGCGCGCGCTGCGGGCCACCGAGCAGAGCGAGCGTCTCATCACGGCCCTGCTCGCCCTCGCCCGCGCCCGCACCGGGCTGGACGAGGTCGAACCGGTGCAGCTGCGCACGCTCATCGAGGACCAGGTCGACGACCTCGACGCCCAGGAGATCGAGGTGCACGCGAACCTGCGCGACCTCACGGTCGAGGGCGATGCGGTGCTGCTGGCCAGGGCCGTGCGCAACCTGCTCGAGAACGGCATCCGCCACAACGTGCCCGGCGGTGAGCTGTGGGTGCGATGCCGGCGGGAACGCGGACGAGCCGTCATCGAGGTCGAGAACACCGGGACGCCGATCGCCCCTGCCACCGTGCAGCTGCTCACCGAGCCGTTCTACCGTGGCGATGCGAGTCGCACCTCGGCCGGCCCGGACGGCACCGGGCTGGGACTCGCGATCGTGCAGAGCATCGCCAAGACCCACGGCGGCGAGGTGCGTCTGCGCGCCCGCAAGGGCGGCGGCCTGATCGCCGCGATCGTCCTCCCGCTCTGACCCGACCTACCTCCGGTCGCCCCGACCGACGACCTCCATGCGTTGTGTGAAGGTCATCCGGTCCTGCACGACCCGCTCCGGGTCCCACCCCGGGCCGGGCGTCGAGGCGATGAGGAGCTGCGAGTACGGGTGTTGCGGGCTTCGCAGCACCTGGCCGGTCTCTCCCTGTTCGACGACCGTGCCGCGGAACAGCACGAGCACGCGGGAGCAGAGCTCGCGGATGACGGCGAGGTCGTGACTGACGAACAGATAGCTCACCCCCGACTCGCGCTGGATCTCGGCGAGGAGTTCGAGCACCTGCGCCTGCACGGAGACATCGAGTGCGGACACGGCCTCGTCGAGCACGACGAGGCGCGGAGACACCGCCAGTGCGCGCGCGATCGCGACGCGCTGCCGCTGACCGCCCGACAGCTCATGCGGCTTCGCGTCGGCGTGCCGCTCCGTCAGCCGCACGCGATCCAGCAGCTCTCCGATCGTGCGGTCGATGTGCGCGCCCGCCCCCTGTTCCCGCAGACGCAGGGTGCGCCGCAACGCCTCGCGCACGGTCAGCCGTCGATCGAGCGAACCGTTCGGGTCCTGGAACACCATCTGCACCGCACGAGCCCTTGCACGGCGCTCGGCTCTGCCGCGCGGCCTGCTCAGGCGGTCGACACCGTCGATCACCGCCGACCCCGCGTCGGCGCGTTCCAGACCGACGAGGATCCGAGCGATCGTCGACTTGCCCGAACCCGATTCACCGACGAGGCCGAGCGCCTCACCCGATTCGATGGCGAAGCTCACGTTGTTCACCGCGACGACGCGCTCGGCTCCCGGACCCATCCGAAAGGCCCGATACAGCTCGGAGACTTCCACCAGACTCATGACGCCTCCTTCATGTCGAGCACCGGGGCCGCGGCGATCAGCGAGAGCGTGTACGGATGGACGGCGTCCGCGAACAGCCCCGGTGTCGTCAGCGTCTCGACGATCTCGCCCTGCCGGAGCACATGGATCCGATCGCAGATCGCTCCGGCGAGCGCCAGGTCGTGGGTGATGAAGAGCATGCCGAGACCACGGTCGCGGATCTGCCGTTGGAAGATCGCGATGATCTCGGCCTGCGTCGTCACGTCGAGTGCACTCGTCGCCTCATCGGCGAGCAGGAGCGCGGGATCGGTGCTCAGTGCGGAAGCGATGACCACGCGCTGGAGCATGCCGCCCGAGAGCTCATGGGGGTACTGTCGCATTCTCCGCTCCGGGTGGGTGAGTCCCACCGCGGCGAGGAGCTCGACGACATGCGCCTCGGCGCGACCTCGTCGCCAGCCGTGCACGCGGACGAGTCGTTCGGTGAGCGAGTCCCCGATGCGGCGCACCGGATTGAGCGCGGCGCGCGGATCCTGCTGCACCAGCGAGACGGAATCGGAGCGTACTCGGCGCCGGGTGCTCCCATCGGCGGCGACCATCTGGGTGCCGTCGACGCGGATGCTCCCCTCGATCGACGCCTCATCGCCGTAGAGCGCGAGGACGGCGCGAGCCGTCGTGGACTTGCCCGAGCCCGACTCTCCCACGAGTCCGACGAGCTCACCACGGTCCACCCTGAGGCTGACACCGGCGAGGATCCGAACCGCGTCGCCTCCTTCGCCGAAGGCCAGGTCAAGGTCCTGGATGTCGAGGAGCATCTTTCATCCCTTCGCAAGCAGTCGGTCGGCCACGCGCACCCCGGCGACGTTCACCGCGATGACGACGATGGCGATGGCGGCACCGGGGACGAGCGTGGGAAGGAACTCCCCCTGGATGATTCCGGGTTGCCCCTCCTGGACCATCAGGCCCCACTCCGAGCTCGGAGGCTGCGCCCCGAACCCGAGAAAGCTGAGCGTCGCGAGACTCATGAGGGCTTCGCCGAAGAGGACGACGAGATACCCGACGAGCGGAGGGAGCAGGTTCGGGATGACTCCGCGCACGCAGATCGTCAGGCCGCCGAGCCCCTGAACCCGGTACGCGTCGATGTAGGGCCGCGTCATCTCGCTCAGGGCCAGGCTGCGCGTGTACTTCGCGATGACCGGCGCGTATGCGAGCGCGAGCGCCACGATCGCCGTGGCCGGCCCCTTGCCGAACACGGCGATGACGAGCACGACGAAGAGCAGCCCGGGGAACGCGAACATCACGTCGGTCGCGCGGGCCAGGACCGTATCGATCCATCCGCCCCGCCACGCCGCCAGGACACCGATCGCCACTCCGAGCACGGTGGCGAGCGCGAGCAGCACCACCGGCCCGACGAGCGTTTCACCCGCTCCGATGAGGAGCCGGGAGAAGAGGTCGCGTCCGAGCTGGTCCGTGCCGAGCAGGTGCTGTGCGCTCGGCCCTTCCCAGATAGCGGCGAAGTCGACGCTGTCGGCCTGGTAGGGGGCGAGGAGCGGGGCGAACGCGGCCGCCGCCGCGATGAGTGCGAGGAGGCCGCAGGAGATCCAGAAACCGAGATCGGATCCGGACCGCCGACGGCGGCGCACCCGCGGGAGGATCACGGAGGTCATGCGGACACCGTCCTTCGTCGGATACGGGGGTCGAGCACGGGAAGGAGCAGATCGACGATCGTCGTGACGATCATGTAGGCCACGACCATGAACAGGAGCACCGCCTGCACCACCGGGAAGTCGTGCGTGTTGATCGCGTCGACGAGGAGCGAGCCGACGCCGGAGATCCCGAACACCGTCTCGACCGCGACCGTTCCGGCGATCATGCTCGCGATGACGAGCGCGACCATGGTGATGATGGGTCCCCAGGCCCCGCGCAGGACGTGATCGCGCACGATGTACCGCTCGCGGAGACCCGAGGCACGGGCGGCCTCGACGTGCTCCGAGGAGAACTGCTCGATCATGGACTGTCGTGTCACTCGGCTCACGATGGCGAGCGCGGTGATGGCGAGGGTGAGTGCCGGGAGCGTGAGCGCATACAGACGATCGAGTCCAGCGGAACCCGCACCTGCCACGGGGAACCATCGCAGTTCCACGGCGAAGAACGCGACGAAGGCGATTCCCAGCACGAAGGAGGGGATGCTCGCGGCGAGAGTCGTGAATCCGATGATGGCGGTATCGGCCGCCTTTCCTCGGCGCACGGCCGCGACGATGCCGAGGCCGATGCCGACGACGGTGAGCACGACGGCCGCGTAGGCGACGAGCGACAGGGTGATGGGCACCCTCGCCGCCAGGAGCGCGCTCACGGGCTGGTGGTACTGGAACGACTGTCCGAAGTCGCCGGTGAGGACTCCGGAGGCCCAGTGCCAGTACTGGACGAGCATCGGCTCGTCCAGGTGGTACTGGGCCCGGACGCTCGCGATCCGCTCCGGGGTCAGGTTCTCGGGGTTGCCGATGAGGAACGTGACCGGGTCACCCGGCGCTGCGTACATCGCAGCGAAGATGATGAAGGAGGCGATCACCAGCGTGAAGACCATGCCGGCGAGCTTGCGGAGCGCGAATGGCATCGTGACTACCCCTTCGCGCTGCCGAGATCGACGGCCCACGGGTAGTAGATGAACGCCGCAGAGGCGGGGACACCCGTCACCGTCTTCGACATGATGAGCGTCGACGGCGTCGCGACGACCGGGATCCACACCGCGTGCTCCACCCAGCGCTTCTGCAGCTCTGTCGTGATCTCGGCGCGCTCGACGTCATCGGTCGCGGCGTAGCCCTCGTCCACCAGCGCATCGTATTCCGGGTCGGAGAAGACGCCGAAGTTCACGCTCGCATCGGACGCGCCGTTCTTGTAGAAGCCGAGGGGGTCGTTCTTCGAGATGTAGTACTCGTCGGGCCACAGATCGGCCTGGCCTCGGAGGTCGGGGTCGGAGTAGAAGTCACCGTACTGCACCTGCGGGATCACGGTGATCTCCGCCTCGAGCCCGATCGATTGCGCCGCGGCGACCAGCGCATTCGCGATCACGTTGTGTGTCGAGGAGCCGTTCGAGGCGACGACGATCGGGGCGGAAGGGGCGCCGGCCTCGGCGATCAGGTCCTTGGCCGCCGCGAGATCGGCCTCGCTCGGCTTCGCGGGCGCGCCCTCGAGGGCGTCGTAGGCCTGCTCGAAGGTGTCGACCTCGTATCCCCATGCTCCCGAACCGACGGGTGTCTTCCATGGCTGGGCGAGACCGCCGAAGGCAGCCGTGGCGACACCGGTCCGGTCGAGGGCGAGCGAGAGGGCCTGACGGATGCGCTCATCCGTCAGTGCGCCGCGATCGGTCGCTTCGAGCACCCATGCGTTCGTCGAGGGTCCTTGATAGACGGACACGTCGGCGCTGCCGATGAAACTCCGGGCGGCACCGGCGTTCTCGAGGAACGACCCCTGGGCCTCACCGGTCGTGACCGAGTTGGCTATCGCGGTCTCGTCGGCCCATCGGAAGACGACCTCGTCCGTGAGGGCGTCGACGTCGGAGTCCCAGTAGTCGGAGAACCTGGTGATGGTGAGCTGCGACCCCGCGTCCCACGACGTCACCTGGTACGGCCCGCTGCACGCGGAGGCCGAACCGGGGCTGCCGAAATCCTCTCCTTCGGCTTCGATCACACGCGGGTTCCAGACGATACCGCCATCGCCCGCCATCGCCTGGAGCAGGATCGCATCCGGCTGCGATGTCGTGACGGTGATCCGGTCGGCGCCGGTCTGCTCGATCGAGACCACGTTCCGGTACTCGTCGGATTCGGCGGCACCGTCCTCGGAGTGGCGCTGCATGCTCCACACGACGTCCGCCGTGCTCACGGGGCTGCCGTCGTGGAACAGCGCCCCCTGCCTGATGGTGAAGACGAGATGGGTGTCGTCGGTCCACTCGGCGTCCGATGCCAGCCCGGGGCCGAGGGTCAGGTCGGGCTGCACCTGCATGAGCCGGTCGCAGACGTTCGCGAGAACCGTGTCGTCGGCGGTGGTCGCATCGATGTCGGCATCGAGTGTCGTCGGCTCTCCGCCGAGCATCCACGTCACGCTCTCGAGCGGGCCGGAGGCGGCGGGTGTCGTCGCGCCGAAAGGCACGTCGAGCGCGGCGTCGCCGTCTTCGCCCTTCGAGCCCGAACTGCAGCCGGCGAGCACGAATGCCGAGGCGGCGAGCACGCCGATCGTCACGGTGATGGGGTGATGCTGCTTCTTCATTGAACGCTATCTCCTCGGGTTCTCAATCTGTCGGTCAGGGGGAGGGGAGTTCGACGTGCGGGCCGTCGTAGAGGTTCCAGGGCAGCACCTCGTACTCGGTCTCGCAGGGGAATCCGTTCGCGACGCGGTACTCGCCGGTGGTGAGGTCGACACAGCTCGAGAGGAGCGTCGACCACTGCTTCACCGAGGGGGAGTCGGGATGCGGATGCGTGCAGACACCCTCGGGGAAGCCGAGGTGATCCGACATCGCCTCACGCACGAGCGCGTAGCTCTGTTCGGGGTTCTCCGCACGCGCGACCGCCGCCAGCCCGGCCTGGACACGCGGCAGACGAAGCAGCGAATCCGCTGCCACCGGAAGGTAGGACCCGGCGAGCTGCGGCGGCACGGACGCCTGGAAGTGGTTGGTGTGCGCGATCACGCCGCGTTCGGGATAGATCCAGTCCACGCCGCTCGGCGTGGTCTCGAGGTCGATGCCGAATCCGCTGCGGTCGGCGAGGAGCGCATTGCTCGCGATATGGGGACGGGTCTTGACCAGCATCCTGAGCGCGCTCGCGATATCGCCCTGATCGAGCACGAGTCGGCGGATCAGGGTCTGCGGCACGCCGACCGCCGCTCCGAAGCTCCCCCCGAGCCCGTTGGCGTTCAACGAGATGCCGGCGGAGTTGGCACCGTGGCGTCCCACCTGCCCGGCTTCCACCTGCATGATCACCGTGGGAAGCGGATCCTGCACGACGCGGACGATGAGGGTCGTTCCCGCGGTGCGCGTGCGCCAGTCCCAGTTCTGCCCGACGAGCGTGTGCCCGGTGCCGCTGCCCTCACCCGTCAGGAAGAACGACGTGCATCCGTCGACGGCGTCGTCGCGCTCGTCGTCGGCGGCACGGACCGTGGTGCTCGTGACTCGCGACGGTCCCTGGTGGTCGTAGACGAACTCGCCGCGCACGTTCAGCGTGACGATCTCGGCGAAGGCGACACCCGCCCCCTCCGCGATCCCCCGCATCTCCTCGACGAGGTGCGGCGCGATCTGCTCGCTGATCGGAACCCATCGCGAGACGGAATCCGTGATCGCGGCCCAGCTCATGCCGGTCTGCTGGGTCAGCGCTTCCGTGTAGTACTCGATCGAGCCGGCGATGAGGTCGGCGGCGGCCTCGCCGTATCGGCGCCCGCGCTCGCGGGGCGCCCCACTGATCTCGATCGTGCGGATCGGTGTCATGGCCGCCATGTGACCTCCCTGTCAGGTGCGCCTGTTGCGCAATGTGGTTGCACCCGAGATGATTGAATCATCCGTTACGGATGATGCGCCTCTCGAACAGAATGATACAGCAATGGAACCGTTTGTAACAAGCGATACAGAGAACCCCGCGCTCTCCGGCCTCCGCGCGCGCATCGCCAGGACGTGGAACGATCTCTCGAAATCCGAACGCGCCGTCTGCCGCGTGCTCTCATCGACGTCAGCCGAGCACATCCTCTATGCGAGCGCCGCCGAACTGGGCACCCAGAGCGGCACCTCGAACGCCTCCGTCGTGCGCACCCTGCAGAAGCTCGGATACTCGGGCCTCTCACATCTGAAGCAGGAGGTGGCCGCTCCGTTCTCGAGCAGCGTCTCGCCCGAGGTGCGCCTCAAGACCCGCATCGAGCACATCGGCCAGGATCTCGCCCGCATCCAGCAGGAGACCTGGGATGAGGCGGCGTCGCTCATCGAACTCGCCCGCAGCTCGAACGACGACGACGCGTATTCCGCCGCCATCACGCTGCTCATGCGCGCCGAGAGCATCTATTGCTACGGCCTCGGCGCCTCCGGGATCGCCGCCGAGAACCTCGCACTGCGCCTACGACGTACGGGACTCTCCACTCGACGGCTCAGCACCGACGGATTCCGTCTCGCAGACGAGGTCCTGAACCTCGGGGCGAAGGACGTCCTCGTCATCTTCGCGCCTGGACGGGTCACCCGCGACATCGACGTACTCCTGGACCACGCACAGCTGATGGGCGCCGGCGTCATCCTCGTGACCGACGAGCTCCACGAGAGGCTCTCCTCCCGTGTCGACGCGATCCTGACCGCACCGCACACCCCCACAGGGCTGACCTCCGAGAGCCTCTCGGCGATCCTCATCTCGGACGTGCTGGTCCAGGGCATCTCCGCCGTCGCCCCCGATGCGGCACTGCGCTCTTCGCAGCTGCTCAACGACGTTCGGGCACGACTGGGCTACTGAGCCCCCACGCAGAAGCTCCGGTCGCCCTTCCTGTCGCCCGGCGGACCGGGAAGCGGCAGGAAGTGCGACCGGAGCACACCTCTGAGACGGGTTCGCGTCAGCTGGTGACGGCCCAGTCGAACTGGTCGCCGTACTCCTTCAGCCACGCGTCGACCGCGTCGGCTTCCTTGCCCTCGCCGTACTCGTTCACCACGAGGTCTTCGAGTGCGCCGTACTGCGCGTCGTCGAGCTTGATCTTCTCGATCAGCTCAGCGGCCTCGGGGAACTCCTCCGCGAAGCCCTTGGTGCCCAGGAAGTGCAGGCCCTCGGCCTTGCCCATGGCGCCCTTCGGGTCTTCGAGGTCCTTCACGGGGAAGGCATCGTTGGCCCAGAACGGACGCCACAGCGTCACGACGATGTCCTCCTTCTTGTCGGTCGCGGTCTTCAGCTCGGTGAGCATGGCCGCGGTCGACGAGGTCACGAGTTCGTACTCGCTGTCGAGTCCGTACTCGGGCATCATCTTCTGGGTCTGGGCGGTGAGACCCGCGCCCGGCTCGATACCGTAGATCTTGCCGTCGAACTCGGCACCCTTGCCCACGAGGTCCTCGATCGAGGTGAGCTCGGAGTACTCGGGCACGGCGAGCGTGAGCTTGGCGTTCTCGTAGTACTTGCCCAGATCCTCGATGTCGTCGCCGTACTTCTCCATGTACGAGGCGTGGGTGAGTTCGGGCCACGCCGACGGGTACATGTCGACGTCACCCTGCGCGAGTCCGGTGTAGAGCGGTCCCGCCTCGGTGAGCGTCTTCATCTCGACCGTGTAGCCGATCTTCTCGAGCTGGTCCTGCAGCAGGTATGCGGTGCTGAGGCCGTCGGTCCACGAGGGCAGGAAGCCCAGCGTGATCGTGCCCTTGTCGTCGGCCGAGCCGTCGCCGCCGCCCGTACCGCCGGCGCCGTCGCCGCTGCATCCGGCGAGGGTGAGCGCCGCTGCGGCACCGAGCGCCGTGATTGCGAGGATCTTCTTCTTCATGTGATTTCTCTCTCTTGCGTTCCGTATGGGTGTTGTTTCGTAGGGGTGTGAGTCAGTGCACTCCGCCACCGATGGGAGCACGACGCGGCGAGGCCTCGACCCGCTCCGCCTCACGCGCGGCATCCTGCTGCTCGATGACCTCGGGAGCGGGAGCGGATGCTGTTCCGCCACCGTTCGGAGTGCGTCGACGCTCGATCATGCCGAGCAGCGACGACCGGTTCTCGCCCGGCGCGCCCAGCGCCGCGGTGACGCGGTCGAGGAAGACCGCGATCAGCACGACGCCGAGGCCGGCCTCCACGCCCTTCGGGATGTTGATCGTCGAGATCGCCTCGACGACCATCTTCCCGAGACCGTCCGCGCCGGCCATACCGGCGATGACCGCCATCGACAGGGCGAGCATGATGACCTGGTTGACGCCGGCCATGATGGTCGGCATCGCGAGCGGCAGCTGGATACCGCGCAGGATCTGGCCGGGCTTCGCACCGAAGGCCTGTCCCGCCTCGACGGTCTCGGAGTCGACGCCACGGATGCCGAGCTCGGTCAGGCGCACACCCGGAGGCAGCGCGAAGATCACGGTGGCCACCAGGCCCGGCACCACGCCGATGCCGAAGAACACGATCGCGGGGATCAGGTACACGAACGCCGGCATGGTCTGCATGAAGTCGAGCACGGGCTTGAGCACCGCGCGCACCGTGGCGTTGCGCGCCGACCAGATGCCGAGCGGCACGGCGATCAGTACCGCGATCACGGCGGCGACGAGCACCAAGGCGAGAGTCTGCATGGCGGGGACCCAGAGGTCCATCCCCACGATCAGCGCGAACGACACGATCGTGCCGATCGCGAGCTGCCACGAGCGCACGACCCAGGCGATGAGTGCGGCGATCACGATGATGACCACGAAGTTCGGGGCGAGGAGCGCTCGGGTGAGGCCGTCGACGAGGAAGCTCATCACGAACGAGATCACATCGAGCAGGCCGTCGAGGTTGTCCTTGATCCAGTCGACAGCGGACTCGATCCAGGTTCCGATGGGAATGCGGAAGCCATCCATCAGCGCACCTCCTCCGTGGTCGGGGCGTCGACCGGGTCGGCGGTCCACCCGTCATCGAGCACGGCATCGATCTCGGCCTGGGGCATCGGCATCATCGGCAGGGTGATCTCCTCGGTCGCGCCGGGCCCGGGGCCGAGGGCGGCGAGCAGGGTGACGCGCGGGATCACACCCACGAGACGGCCGTCGGCGTCGATCACGGCGAGCGGCAGCGGAGACTCGACGGCGGGGACGAAGAGGTTCATCAGCACGTCGTCCTCGCGCACGCTCTGCAGCACGGGCTTGATGATCGAATCGAGGGTGGTCGCGCCGTTGCGCACGAGCTTGACCGCATCCCGGTCGGTCACGACGCCCACGAGCTGCCGGTCGCGGCCGACGACGTAGGTGGCCGACATGTACGCGTCGCGCATCTGCCGCAGCGCCGTGCGGGGGCCGGCGGTGTGCGGCACGACGGGGCGCGGGCGCTCCATCACGTTCGCGGCGGTGAGCACGCGAGCGCGGTCGACGTCCTGCACGAACTGCTCGACGTAGTCGTTGGCCGGGTCCATCAGGATGTCCTCCGGCGTGCCGATCTGCACGATACGGCCGTCGCGCATGACCGCGATGCGGTCGCCCAGGAACATGGCCTCGTTCAGGTCGTGGGTGATGAAGACGATCGTCTTCTGCAGCTTCTGCTGCAGTTCGAGCAGCTGCTCCTGCATCTCGCGACGGATCAGCGGGTCGAGGGCACTGAACGCCTCGTCCATCAACAGGATGTCACTGTCAGCGGCGAGCGCACGGGCGATTCCCACGCGCTGCTGCATTCCCCCGGAGAGTTCGGAGGGGAGCTTCTCGCCCTGGCCCTCGAGGCCGACCAGGGAGAGGATCTCCTCCGCCTTGGCCAGACGCTCGGCCTTGGGAGTGCCCTTGAGCTCGAGCGGGTAGGCGACGTTCGCGGCGACCGAGCGGTGCGGCAGCAGGGCGAAGTGCTGGAACACCATCGAGATGCGGTCGCGACGGATCTCGCGGAGCCTCGATGACGGGATGCCCGTGATCGGGTCGCCGTTGACGGTGACGGTGCCGTCGGTGACGTCGTGCAGGCCGTTGAGCATGCGGATGATGGTGGACTTGCCCGATCCGGACAGCCCCATGATGACGAAGATCTCACCGCGGTTGACAGTGAAGCTGGCGTCGATGACCGCCGCGGTACCGGCATCCGCGACGGCGGCACGGCTCTCACCGGCTTTCAATCGACGGACGGCGGTGTTCGGATTCTTACCGAAAACCTTGTACAGATGGCGCGCTTCGAGAGCGATTTCGGACACGTTTCCCCCGCGGCTCGCCTTCGGGTGGCTGAGCCTGCTTCGGTTACGCCCGGGTGAGGCTCTCGGGGCCGTTCGACGTGTTCGCTGTGGCGGCACAGACGGCGGATTTCGGATCCGCCGCGATAGAGCATCGACCGTACGTCCACGCCTCTTCGCAGCACAGCTCATCGAAAGAAGGACGTGGTCGCGGACTGGTCTTCGGGCCGTCAGGCCCACGTTCCAACGTAACGAAATGGCCGATCAGGGGCAAATCCTGGGTCCGCGGCACGCTCGGGTTTCCGTCGCTGACCGGGGAATTGCACGGGTATTCAACAATCCTTCTGCGTGGCTGGCCGCAGGCCGGAACCGCCCTCTCAGGAGCTGCGGATGCTGCGTGTCACGGTGAACTTCGGCGTGCGTTCCACCTGCACGGTCGCACCGACCAGCCGGGTGAGTTCGGGGCGGTACGCGAGCGAAGAGTTGTAGACGGTGAAGAGTTCGCCGCCCGGTCGGAGCAGGCGCGCCGCGGCCTCGAACAGCCGGGTCGCCGCCCCCGTGTGGATGCTCGCGCCGAGGTGGAACGGCGGGTTCAGCAGGATCACGTCGAAGGAGGCGTCCGGCAGCTCGGAGGCCGCGTCATCATGGGTGACCGTGACCCGGTCGGCGACGCCGTTCGCGGCGACCGTCGCCCGCGCGGATGCCACAGCGGCGGCGGATCGGTCGGTCGCCGTCACACGCGCATCGGGGTGAGCGAGCGCGTACGAGACGGCGAGCGCTCCCGTGCCGCAGCCGAGATCGAGCACGCGCGGCGCGGCGGCCGGCGGCTGAGCACGGAGCGCGTCGAGCAGCACACGCGTGCCGATGTCGAGGCGCGCGCCCGCGAAGGCTCCGCCATGGGCGACCAAGGTCAGCCCGTCATGCTGCGCGGTCACGGGGTACGGCGGATCGACCGGGACCGGCAGGGCTTCCGACGCCACGATCAGACGCGACTTCCGCTCGGCGCGTTGGGGCTGAACCCGCGCGAAGCTGCGTCCCAGCACCTCGTTCTGCGTGAGGGTCATGTGCTTCACCCGCCCTCCGGCGACGAGCACCACGTCGGGAGCCGCCCAGCGGGCGACCGCATCCGCGATCTCCTCGAGCTCCGCGAGCGCCTTCGTCAGCTGCAGCAGCACCAGTTTCGCGCCGGTGAGCAGTTCGGCATCGAGCTCGCGGAGGCGGAACGGTTCGTCGAAACCCAGACCATCCGACTCACCCTCGGCGTGTTGCGGGGCGACGCGCCGCACCGGGGCGTCCTCGTCTCCGTCTCGGCCGTCCACGACGGCGAGTCCGAGCTCCTCGGCGTTGCGCAGCAGAGCCCGCCGACCGGTCGCGAGGTCCTGATGTACGCGGATGCCGTGTCTCCCGGCGGCGACGAGAGCGAGGGTGATCGCACCGTACTCCTCACCGATCACCACGGTCTCGGAGCCGGCGACATCGAGCGCGAGCGCCCGTTCGACGAGCAGCAGATCGGTCGCGTCATGAGCCTGGAGGTTGTCCGCCTCGACGTCGGGCCAGCGGCGCAGGCGGCTGTAGGGGAACTCCGGCACCAGCCCACTGTACGCGGCGGCCGTAAGGATTTCGCATGCGTTGTTTTCGCCCGATTCACAAGTTTGTGAATCGGGCGTACGCTCCCGCGCATGACCACCGTCATCACCACCCGGAACCTCACCAAGCACTACGGCCACGTGCACGCTCTCGACGGCCTCGACCTCACGGTCGAACACGGCCAGGTGCACGGCTTCCTCGGCCCGAACGGTGCGGGCAAGTCGACCACCATCCGCGTCCTCCTCGGCCTCGCGCGGCGCACCGGGGGCGAGACGACCGTGTTCGGTGAGGACCCCTGGAATCACGCGGTCGAGCTGCATCGACGCATCGCGTACGTTCCCGGTGACGTCAGCGTCTGGCCCAACCTGTCGGGAGGTGAGGCCGTCGATCTGCTCGCCCGGCTGCGGGGAGCGCACACCAAGGATCCCGCCTACCAGCACGAGAAGAAGCGGCTGATGGACGCGTTCCAGTTCGATCCGCGCAAGAAGGGACGCGCCTACTCGAAGGGAAACCGGCAGAAGGTCGCCCTCATTGCGGCGTTCGCGGTGCCCGCCGACCTCTACATCCTCGACGAGCCCACCAGCGGCCTCGATCCCCTGATGGCGGTCATCTTCCAGCGCGAGGTCGCCCGTGCGCATGCGAACGGTGCGACCGTGCTGCTGTCGAGCCACATCATGAGTGAGGTCGAGCAGTTGTGCGACCGGGTGTCGATCATCCGCGCCGGCCGCATCGTCGAGACCGGCACGCTCACGGAGCTGCGGCACCTCACGCGCAGTGACGTGTCGTTCACCCCCTCCGGAGCCACCCTCGAGCAGGTCGCCCGCATCCCGGATGTGCACAGCCCGGAGCAGCAGGGCGACCGCATCCGCCTCGCCGTCGACAGCGACCGCACGGCCACCGTGCTTCCCGCGCTCGCGGCCCTCGGCATCAGCGACCTGCGCGTCGCGCCGCCTTCGCTCGAGGAGCTGTTCCTGCGCCACTACGGCGATGACCTCGCGACGCTCGAGGCCGCGGAGGACGGTCGGACGGACGACGCGAGCCCCTCCACCCGCCGCGAGCGGCGTGCGCAGAAGGAGCGTGCGTGATGAGCGCCTTCGGAGTGCTGCTCCGACAGCGGCTGCGGCGTGACCGGCTGCAGCTGACCCTGTGGATCGTCGGCACGGCGCTGATGGCGTTCGCGGGGTACGCCGGTGTCAGCCAGTCGTACGCCACCCTCGCCGACCGGCAGAACATCCTGGCCGCGGCGCTCGCGAACCCGGTGATCCTGATGTTCCGCGGCCTCCCCTCCGGCACATCCGAGGGCGCCTTCCTCGCCTTCGAGGTGCTGCCGTGGCTGGCGCTGCTCGCCGCACTCATGAGCACGTTCCTCGCCGTGCGGCACACCCGCGGCGATGAGGAGGCCGGGCGCGCCGAGCTCGTGTGGGCGACTCCGGCCGGACGCCGCCTGCCGACGATCGCCACCATCGTGCACGGCATCCTGGCGAACGTCGTGCTGGCCGCGCTCACAACGCTCGCGCTGGTCGCCACCGGACTCCCGGCGGGAGGATCGCTCCTCACCGGAGCTGCGGCCGCGTCGTGCGGCATCGCATTCCTCGGCATCGGCCTGCTGGCCGCACAGTTCATGCGCACCTCGCGCGGGGCGAACTCCCTGACGGTCTGGGTGCTCGTGGCGACGTTCCTGATCCGCGGCATCGGCAACGCGGCAGGAACCCCGAGCGATGACCTCACGAGCATGACGAGCGCCTGGCCCGCCTGGCTCTCCCCCTTCGGCTGGGTCGAGCAGACCCGCCCGTACGACACCGATATCGTCTGGCCGATGCTGCTCGGGCTCGGTTTCGGGTTCGTGCTCGCCGGTGCCGCCGTCGCCCTGCAGTCGCTGCGCGACATCTGCCGGTTTCGTCGCGGAGCGCCTCGGCCGGGTCTCGGCACGACCGACCCTCGCCTCGCCCCATGCCCTGGCGTGGCGGCTCACCTCCGGCTCGATCGTGGGCTGGGCGATCGGAGGCGCCATCACGGGTATCCTCGCCACCACGCTGAGCGGGCTGGTCGACCAGATCTCGGGCGAGAATCCGGCCGTCGCCGACATCCTGAAGAAGATCGGAGGCGCGACGGGCGGACTCGACGAGGTCGTCGTCACGGTGTTCTTCACCCTGCTCGGGATCCTGGCCGCGTGCTGTGCAGTACAGACGGTGGTGCGCGCGCGACAGGAGGAGGCCCATGGCACCGCCGAGGCCGTGCTCGCCACCCCGGTCGGTCGCGTGCGCTGGCTCGCCGACTTCGTGATCGTCGGGATCGTCGCGGTGCTGATCGTGGTCGCCGCCGCGGTGCTCGCCGGCTGGGCGGGTGTCTGGTCGAACGGCGGCGACGCGTCGCTCTACCGCATCGTCGCGGTGGCCGGGCTCGGCCAGGCGGTCGCGGCCTCGATCTTCGCGGTGCTCACTGCGCTGGTGTTCGTGCTCCTCCCCCGGGCGACGACAGCGGTGGCGTGGAGCCTCGTGCTGCTCGCGGCCCTGCTCGGCATGTTCGGCCCCCTGTTCGGACTGCCGGAATGGAGTGCGAACCTCTCGCCCTTCGCCGTGACCCCCGTGGTGGACGGCAGCGGCGTGGACGTGCGCGGCCTCTGGTGGCTGATGCTCGCGCTGGCCGCTGGAGCTGCAGGATCCCTGGCCCTGATGAGGCGGCGCGAACTCGCCCCCGGAGCATAGGAGGACTCCGATGGCCGACGACAGCACCGACGACCTCGACCCCGAGGCGTCGATTCGCCACAGCGACTCCCACCGCGGGATGGAACCCGCTGAGCAGGCCGCGGCCATGATGACCGCGGCCGGGATGCCACGCATGCCCGCCCGCGTGATGATGGCGCTGATCGCCGCCCCCGAGGGCGGATACACCGCCGCCCAGCTCGGCGAGCGCCTCGGGGTCTCGGCAGCCGCCGTCTCCGGTGCGGTGCGTTACCTGCAGCAGCTGCACTTCATCCAGCGCCGCTCACGACCCGGCGACCGGCGCGACCGCTACGAGTTCGTGCACGATCCGTTCTACAGCTCGATCGTCGGGAACATGCCGGTGTACTCGCGCCTGTCGGAGTACATCGACGACATCGCCGCCGCGCACGACGACGACCAGGGCGCGCATGACCGGGCCGTCGAACTGGCCGAATTCTTCCGCTTCCTCTCCGTGCGCATGCTGCAGATCGTCGAGGACTGGCGCGAGCACCGCCGCGACGGCGACTGACCGCAGCGCCCACAGGGCTTGCGCAGGTAACAGGATCGACACACAATGGATATCAAATAGATCATTTTGAGCTGTTTGATGAGTGCATCGACGCACGAGGAGCCATCGCATGACCCTGACCATCGCCGGATTGCAGCATCACGGCACGCCCGGCGATGTGGATGCCAACCTCGCCGCGATCGCCGGCGCGGCGCGCGAGGCCGCTTCGTCCGGTGCTCGCATCCTCGTCACCCCCGAGATGTTCGTGACCGGATACAACATCGGCGACAGACTCGCCGCGCTGGCAACACCGGAGCTCTTCGCCCGCGTCGCGCGCATCGCGCAGGAGGCGGGGATCGCAATCGTCGCGGGGCTCCCCGAGCCGATGGCCGACGGCGGCATCGCGAACTCCCTCCTCTTCGTCGAGCGCGACGGCACCGAGGTGCTGCGCTACCGGAAGACCCACCTGTTCGGGTCCCTCGATCACAGCCTCTTCGTCGCGGGCGACACCCTCCCCGACACCGTCGAGATCGACGGAGTCCGCGTGTCCTTCCTCATCTGCTACGACGTCGAGTTTCCCGAGACCGTGCGTCGGGCGTCGCTCGGCGGTGCGGATGTGGTCATCGTGCCGACGGCGCAGATGGAACCTTACGCGCACATCGCCGAGCGGCTCATCCCGGTCCGCGCCTGGGAGAACCAGATCCATGTCGTCTACGTGAACCGGGTCGGAGCAGAAAGCGACCTCACCTATGTCGGTCGCAGCAGCATCGTCGGCCCGGACGGCACGATTCTCGCCTCCCTCGGCGCTCACGAGCCCGGCCTGATGATCGCCTCGATCGACCCCGCCGCGACCCGACGCGCCCACCAGGAGAACCCTTACCTCGACGATCGCCGCCCCGAGCTGTACTGAACGCCCGCCTCCCTCGTTCCGCTCGTCGGACCTCTGCGAAAGCGACACCATGACCGTTTCCCCCCTCACCGAGCCGCGCCAGCGCCTCCACGGCCGCCTCGGCACCGGAGCCATCGTCTTCATGGTGATCGCCGCGGCCGCTCCGCTCACCGTCATCGGCGGCAATGTACCCATCGCGATCGGCGCCGGCAACGGCCCCGGAGCCCCGATCGGCTTCGCACTCGCTGCCATCATCCTGCTCGTCTTCTCGGTGGGATTCGTCACGATGACGCCCTTCGTGAAGGAAGCAGGTGCGTTCTTCTCCTACGTCACCGCCGGCATCGGCTCACGGTTCGGGCTCGGCTCAGCGTTCACTGCACTCGTGGCCTATACCGCGATCCAGGTCGGCATCTACGGATACATGGGCTGGGCTGTCGACGACCTCGTGACCTTCTTCGGCGGTCCGAGCCTGCCATGGTGGCTGTACTCCTTCGCGACGATGGCCGTCGTGGCTGTACTCGGATACCGCCACATCGATCTGAGCGCCAAGGTGCTGGGCGTGGCCCTCGCACTCGAGATCCTGGTTGTCGTGATCCTCGACGTGGTCATCTTCTCCACGGGTGGAGCAGAAGGCATCGCGCTCGAGACGTTCGACCCGTCGTACGTGTTCTCCGGCGGGATCGGAGTCGCCGTGCTGTTCGCGCTCACTGGATTCATCGGCTTCGAGGCCACTGCCGTGTTCCGCGACGAAGCCCGCAATCCCGAGAAGACCATTCCGCGCGCGACCTACCTCGCGGTCATCATCATCGGAGTGTTCTACGCCATCTCATGCTGGGCACTCGTCACCGGGGTCGGCGCGAGCAACGCAGTCGCGGTCGCTCAGCAGACACTGGCCGGCGAAGGCAACCTGCTCCTCGACACCACCACGGAATACCTCGGCCCCATCCTGCGCGATGTCGTGCAGGTGCTGCTCATCACGAGCCTGTTCGCGTGCGTGCTCTCGTTCCACAACGTCATCGCCCGCTACCAGTTCACCCTCGCGCAGAAGGCCGTGCTGCCCGCCCGGCTCGGTCGCCGCCACGCCTCCCATCATTCACCGGCATTCTCGTCGGTCGTGCAGACGATCACGGCGGCGATCCTGTTGGCTGCGCTCGCGCTCCTCGGGCTCGACCCGCTCGTCGGCGTATTCGGTTCCATGGCGGGCGTGGCCACCGTCGGCATGGTGCTGCTGATGCTCACGACTTCGATCGCGGTGCTGGTCTTCTTCGTCCGCCGACCCGAGCTCGCCGCCGGCCATTTCTGGGGGGCGCGCGTCTTCCCCGTCCTCGCCGTCGTCGGCCTCGCGTTCGCCCTCTGGCTCGTGCTGTCGAACTTCACGCTCGTGACCGGCGGAAGCGTCGCCGTGAGCGTCGTACTCGCCCTCGTGCCCGTTGTGGCCATGCTCATCGGTATCGTGTGGGGTGGGCGATTCCGGCTCGAGACCAGTCCGGTCGAGGAACACCAGGCGGGCTGAACGGCGCCGCCCGAAACGAGACGAGGGGCGTGCGATGGACCTGGCCTCCCCCGCCCTCGGCTCGATCCGCCGCACGACGGCCGTCGACACGGTGCGCGCGCGCATCTCCCTCGCGGTCGAGCTCGGCATGCTGACCCCGGGGCAACGACTGCCGGGGCCGGAAGACACGGCGCGCGCGTTCGAGGTCAGTGAGATGACGGTGCGGAGGGCGTACCGCCAGCTGAGTGACGAGGGGGTCGTGGTGCGACGCCCCGGACACGCGGGCGGCACGTTCATCGCGGACATCCCGACGATCGGCACCGTCGTCGAGATCGACGCCTACCGTGCAGACGCGGCGCACGTGCACGCCCTCATCGATCAGCGCGCGACCCTCGAGGCCGGTCTCGCAACCCTGGTCAGCGCGCGCCAGGACGCCGAGGCGCTCGCTCGTCTCGACGCGCTGGTCGACGAGATGCGGGCAGCCTCGGACTGGACCGGCTTCCGCACGGCCGATGCCGCGTTCCACGCAGGGCTGGCCGAGGCGTCCGGCGTTCGCGCGGCGGCCGATCTGCACCACCGGGTGTCGCATGAGCTCTACGCCTACTTCATCCCCTACCGGATCGAGTATCTGCGCTCCTCGAACGAGGAGCACGCCCGACTGGTCGAGGCCCTTCGTGAGGGCGATGCCGCGTCGGCGAGCCGTCTCGCCTTCGACCATGTCGCCGAACTGCACTCCTCCATGTACATCGGCCTTCCGCCGGTCTGACGTCACCCCGACAGTTCGGATTCCCCCACCCTCTTGACACCCGCGCGGGTTGCATGGTTACTTAGTCGAGTAAGTAACCCACTAACCCAGCGGAGGACTCGTGATCGAAGAAGGCAAGCCGCTCTTCCTCCAGATCGCCGAGCAGATCGAGGACTCGATCGTCGACGGCTCGCTCGCCGAGGAGGCGCAGGCCCCTTCCACGAACGAGCTGGCCGCGTTCTATCGCATCAACCCCGCCACCGCAGCGAAGGGAGTCGCCATGCTCACCGACAAGGGAGTGCTCTACAAGCGCCGAGGCATCGGCATGTTCGTCGCCGACGGCGCCAGGGAGCTGCTCCTCGGCGAGCGCCGTGCCGCCTTCGCCGACCGCTACATCGACCCGCTCCTCGCCGAGGCCCGCACGCTCGGGCTCGGCGCCGAAGACCTCGCGGCCCTGCTCCGGCAGCGCGCCGCACTGACCACCGACGCAGAAGGGAAGAACCCCGCATGACCACCGTCATCGAGGTGCAGAACCTCAGCAAGCGCTACAAGGAGAAGCGAGCCCTCGACAACGTGTCGCTCGCCATCGAGGGTGGCGCCATCTACGGCCTCCTCGGTCGCAACGGGGCAGGGAAGACGACACTCATGTCGATCCTCACGGCCCAGAACTTCGAATCGTCCGGCACCGTGAAGGTGTTCGGCGAGCACCCGTATGAGAATGCGCACGTGCTCAGCCGGATCTGCTTCGTCCGCGAGAGCCAGAAGTACCCCGACGACGCGTACCCCAAGCACGCCTTCAAGGCTGCGAGCCTGTTCTTCCCGAACTGGGACCAGTCGCTCGCCGACGAGCTCATCGCCGAGTTCCAGCTGCCGATGAAGCAGACCATCAAGAAGCTCTCCCGCGGACAGCTCTCCGCGGTCGGCGTCATCATCGGACTCGCCTCGCGCGCCGAGATCACGTTCTTCGACGAGCCCTACCTCGGCCTCGACGCGGTCGCCCGGCAGATCTTCTACGACCGTCTGATCGAGGACTACGCCGAGCACCCGCGCACCGTCATCCTCTCGTCGCACCTGATCGACGAGGTCTCCAACCTCATCGAGAAGGTCATCGTGATCGACAACGGCCGGATCCTCCTGAACGAGGACACGGATGCGGTGCGTAACCGCGCCGTGACCGTGGTGGGTGACGCCGCGAAGGTCGACGCCTGGGTGGGAGCCCGCGAGGTGCTGCACCGTGAGGCGCTCGGCCGCGTGGCCTCCGTCACCGTCCTCGGTGCCGTGTCCCCGGCGGAGCGTGCGGAGATCACGGCCTCCGGGCTCGACCTCGCGCCGGTCTCGCTGCAGCAGCTGATCGTGCGCCTCACCCAGAAGGCCGAGGCCGACTCCACGAGATCGGCCGCCACGAAAGAGGAGGTGCGCTGATGCGACGCACGCTCAACGTCATCCGCCTGCAGATGATCAATCGACAGACGTTCATCTGGGTCCCGCTGATCGTCCTCGCCGGAGCAACACTGATCTCGGTGCTGATCTACGCGATGATCCCGGGGGACTCCCCTAAATACGGCGGCGGCGGCCAGGCGCCCCTCTGGTACTTCTTCGCCATCGGGCTGTCGGCGATGACGCTCACGTTCCCGTTCTCCCAGGCGATGAGCATCACACGTCGCGAGTTCTTCTTCGGCACGATGCTGACCGCGGTGCTCGCCAGCACGTTCATGGGCGCACTCTTCCTGGTCGGTGGGGGCATCGAGGTCGCCACGAACGGCTACGGCGTGAACGGCTGGGTGTTCTATCTTCCGTGGCTATGGGAGGCGGGACCGCTCGGGGCCTTCATCGTCTACTTCACGCTCGCGCTGTTCTTCTTCGTGGTCGGCTTCACGGGCGCCACGATCTACAAGAGCTGGGGGCTGACGGTCCTGACGATCACGTGGATCGCGCTGGCACTTATCCTCGTCGGAATCGTGTACCTCGTGACCAGGCTCGAGCTGTGGGGACAGGTCTGGACCGGGATCGGCGATCTGGGGGCCCTCGGCCTCGCGCTGTGGGGCCTCGTGGTCACCGCGGCCCTCATGGGCGTCTCGTTCCTCGCCTTCCGCAGAGCCATCCCCTAGATCCGACCGCCTCGTCGACGCCGGTCGCCCTCCCGGGCGGCCGGCGTCGCGTGTGCGCGCTACCCGTACGTCCCCGAGGACGCAACCCGCTCGCCCCCGACGCACAGGACGCATAGGCTCGCGGAACCACCCGCCCCTACCGCACACGCCCCGACCGCGCCCACCCCGACCGAGAGGACGCCGTGCCACAGACCCGCACCCGGCTCCGGGTACGACGAGCAGGAGTCCAACGCGCACTCCACGACGCCGTCCGCCCCGCCCGCCTCCTGCTCGTCGCCAAGACGACCCTCGCGGTCGGACTGGCCTGGATGATCGCCCCGCACATGCCCGGGGTCACCGACGAGTACCCCTACTACGCTCCGCTCGGGGCCCTGTTGAGCATGTACCCGACGCTGATGGGTTCGGCGAAGTCGAGTCTGCAGACGCTGCTCGGCCTCGCCACGGGCATCGGGCTCGCCACGATCGTGGTGCTGACGATCGGCCCGACCTGGTGGAGCATCCCGCTGGTGGTCGGGGTCGGAGTGCTGCTCTCCGGCACGGGCTGGTTCGGTGTCGGTCGCGAGTACGTGCCGATGGCCGCGCTGTTCGTGCTGATCATCGGCGGGCAGGACGCCGATGACTACTCGCTCGGCTACCTGACCCAGACGGCCGTCGGGGTGATCGTCGGGTTGCTGGTGAACCTCATCATCGCGCCGGCGCCCCTGACCGTCGCGGCAGCCGGGCGGGTGGCGGCCTTCCGGGAGCAACTGGCCGCGCACCTGCACGACATCGGCTCCGCGGTCTCGGAGTCGTGGCCTCCGGAGCACGAGCAATGGGCCGACGATGCGGCCTCGCTCGCCGACACGTCCTCCGCGCTGCGCTCGGCTCTGACGGAGGCGGACGAGAGCAGACGCGGCAACCCTCGCGCCAAGGGCCATCGCACCCGGATCCAGCAGAGCCACGATGAACTCGCCGCCCTCGACCGCATCGCGCACCTCATCCGCGACATCTCCGACGAGATCGCCGACACCATCTGGGATCGGCCGGCCGGCCTGGCGCTCGACCCCGCCCTGCCGGATCCCCTGTCCGCGGCCTGTCACGCGGTCGCCGACGTGATCGCTCGCGGTGACGCCTCGTCCAGTGACGATCACCGCGCTCGCGGCGAGGCGGCCCGTGCGATCCGACTGCTTCTCGAGACCGTCGACGACCGCACCATCGATGTCCGGCGGTCGATGGGACCCGGCGTGCTCACCGCCATGCATCTGCGGCGGATCCTGATCCTGAGCGGGACGCCCGCCCCGGCGGAGGAGTAGCAGCCTGAGCCGCGTCAGATGGTGTCGTCGGCGGCGATCAGATCCAGTTGCCAGTACCGGCCCTCGGAGTCGGAACTGTCGTGGGCATCATCGGCAGCGCTCAAGACGTCGTTGATCTTCACCATCACATCGTCGAACTCCGACTCGGTGAGCCGGATGGTGCGCTGGGTGAAGGCGGCGTGCACCTCGGCCGTGCGCCCGGCCACGTACTCCGGGGTCCAGGCCATCACCCGGCGGATCAGATCCTGATGGTCCTCGACGAGGGCGGCGATCACCGCAGAGCCGAGAGCCTCGTCGGCGACGGGGCTCTCGGGCCCTCCGACGTTGAGCGCACCCTTGTGTCCGGTCCAGACACGATCGCGCCGATCGCGGGCCTTGTCGGGCGCCTCTTCGATGAGCCCGGCGTCGGCGAGCGCGCGCAGATGGAAGCTCGCACTGTTCGCCGGCACGCCCAGTTCCGTCGCGATATCGGCGGCGCGGAGGAACTCCCGCCGCGAGAACAGCCGGATCATCTGGCGCCGCAGTGGGTGCGAGTAGGCCTTGAGCATGGCCGAGGTCATCCAGACGGGATCGTCGCTGGTGCTCTTCGCGGTGTCCTCCGTCATGTGCCGATCCTACCCGCACCCAGAATTGCGCAATAAGAGTTGCGCAATAGTTCTTGCGCATCTATTCTCAAGACATGACCACCGTCACCGCGCCCCACCGCCTGTGGCGCAACACCCGATACCTCACCTGGCTGGTGAGCGACACGAGCAAGGGCCTCGCGGCCTCGCTGTTCGGCTTCGCCATCCCCCTGCTCGCACTGATCGTGACGAACGATCCCGCCCAGGCCGGCATCATCGGCGGTGCCGGCATGGTCGCCCGACTCCTCATGACCCTGGCCGGCGGCGTGCTGGCCGACCGCCACCGCCGCATCGCGTTGATGCTCCTCGGCTCCCTCATCGGCATCGTGCTCGCGGGCGGCTTCACCCTTCTCGCCCTCGGTGATGCGATGACGTTCGGGTCACTGCTGGTGATCGACGTGCTGCTCGCCGCGCGCAGTGGGCTCTTCGACGTCGCGGGCGAGAGTGCGATCAAGGAGATCGTGCCCGACGACGCGATGGGCCGTGCCCAAGCCGCGAACCAGGGACGCGATGCCGCTCTCCAGCTCGCAGGCGGTCCGCTCGGCGGCCTGCTGCTGGGCGTGGGCGGATGGCTCGTCGGCGTGGTCATGACGCTGTGTCACGCGATCGCGGCCCTGACCGCGTGGATGCTGGGGCGTCAGGTGCGCCGTGCTGGGATGATCGACACGGGTGCGGATGACGTCGCCGAGCTGAGTACCGTCGTCGAGCCCGGTGTGGCCGTGAAGCCGAACGCCTGGGCGGAACTGCGCGAGGGATTCGGCTGGCTGCTCTCCCGCCCCGACCTCGGCGGAGTGCTGCTCATCACGACGGTCATCAACCTCGGCTTCAACGCCACGATCACGACCATCATCTACGCCCTCCAGCAGGACGGCTACTCCGAGCTGCTGATCGGCACCCTGAGCGCGTCGATCGGAGCCGTGATGCTCGTGGGCGCGGTCTGTGCACCGCTGCTCGTGCCGAGGATCAAGGCCGGCGTCCTGACCATCGCCGGACTCACGGTCGTCTCGATCGGCGCGATCGCCCTCTCGATGGTGACCGATCCCTGGGCCATCGCGGTGGTGCTCGGCGCCTCGGTTCTCCTGATCCCCGCGCTCAACGCCGGGATGATGGGCTACTTCATGGTCGCCACCCCGAGCCATCTGCTCGGTCGTGCCAACAGCGCCGCCGGAGTCCTCGGCATGGGTGCGATGCCGCTCGCACCGCTCATCGCGGGCTTCGGGCTCGCGTGGATCGGGAGGGAGTGGACCATCCTGATCTGCGCCGCACTGTGCCTGATCTCGGTCGTGCTCGCCGTGAGCAACCGTGCGCTGCGGGCGCTCCCGGTCGAGTCAGGCTGGGCCGCGCACGCGAAGCAGTACGAGACGGTTTGACGCCGCGCGGCGGTGAGGCCCGACCCTTCCGGCCTAGAGAACGCCGGTCAGCGCCGCGATGCCGGCGAGCAGGGAGACCAGGGCGAGCGCGAGCGCGATCCCGATGAGCACCGCGTGCACCTTGAGGAACGCGGTGGCCCTGCCGTTCTCATCCCGCGCCCGCGGATCCTTGGCGACGCGCTTGTAGAACTGCGGCCAGACGAGAGCGTTGAAGGCGGCATTGAGGAAGAGCACGACGGCGAGGGGGATCACCCCTCCACGCTATCGGCGTCACCTATGCGCGCGACCCACCGGGGAGCCGCGGGATTCTTGGATGCAGACATGTATCAGAAAGCCCTTGCCGCGCTCCTGGTAGGTGTGATCACAATGGGCTTCATGATCGACGGTGCACCCGGCACCGCTCACGATCCTGCCTCGGACGACGGGCGCGCACGCTGGGAGCGCGCCGCGGATCTGTTCGGTGCATGGCGCGAGAGCGACGGCCGCGCGATGGACGAGCTCGTACGGCTGATGACGCCCGTGCTCTGGCACGTCGTGCGCGCGTACGGGCTCGAACGCACGCTCGCCGAAGACGTCGTGCAGACCACGTGGCTGCAGCTCGTCCGCGGTCACGGGTCGATCAGCGATCCTCGCGCCGTGTCTGCCTGGCTCACGACCACCGCGCGCCGCGAGGCCTGGAAGGTCGCGAAGGCGCATGGCAAGGTCGACACGGCCGAAGCAGACGACCTCGACACGCTTCTTCCCGAGCAGGCCTCGGCTGAGGAGCACGCGGCGCTCGGCGACGAGAACCGTCGCCTGTGGTCGGCCGTGCGCCGCCTCAACGAACGCTGCCAGAAGCTGCTGCGTGTGATCGCTTTCGAGGATCGCCCCGACTATGCGCGCATCGCCAGCGACCTCGCCATGCCCATCGGAAGCATCGGCCCCACACGCAATCGGTGCCTCGCCAAGCTGCGCGCCCTGCTGGACGCGCCGCCGGCAGCGCAGACAGGGGGACTCGCATGACCGAGCATGAGGATGCCCAGATGTTCGCCCGGCTCCGCTCCCTGTGGAGCGAGGTCGATCCGATGCCCGCCGGCCTGATCGATCGCATGGTCGCCGCGGTCGCCGCCGACGGCCTGAACCGCGAGTACGCGCTTCTGACCCTCGTGGAGGGACAGTTCGGCGCGGTGCGGGGCGAAGCGGATGCGCTCACCCTGCAGTTCAGCGACGGCTCCACGAGCATCCTGCTGCACGTGACGACCACCGCGTCCGGTCACCGCCGCGTCGACGGCTGGGTCGACACCGCTGCCGCGGAGATCGTGCTGACGCAGGGCGAGAAGACACGGTCGGTCTCGCCGGAGGAGACAGGACGCTTCGTGTTCGACGATGTGCCTCCCGGCCTCACACGCGTGAGCCTGACGACCGTGATCGGGGACGAGACGCGCACCCTCGCGACCCCGCAGTTCGAGCTGTGATCGCGGGCACCGCCCGTCGATGAGGACGCGGGGCGACCCGCACGGAGAGGATGACGCATGGATCAGCCCAAGGGATGGACCTGGCAGGACCGCGCGGAGGGATCGATCCGCCGAGGCACGGCACTCGACCCGAGCACGGAACCGGTGGACGGCATCCGCGCGTTTCCGACGGCGTACCTGCCGGAGCGGCTGCTGATCACCCGCGCCCTCGGCGACGAAGAGGCCTACGACCGCGAGGTGCGCACCCTGCGTGATGCAGCCGACACCTTCGGATGGCAGCTCGAGATCGAGGACGGCACCCGCTCGGCACTCGACGGCGAGCTGGTTCCGGGAGTCCCCGGCTTCCTGCGCGCACGGCTGCGCACCCCCGACGAACCGGTCCGCGGCGAATCGCCCGTCGCACCCGACGCCTGGCGTGTGCTCCAGCGCGCCCGCCGCATGTCCCGCTCCACGATGCCGCGCACGAGCCTCGACCACGTACTGTCCATCGACCCGGTCGGGCTCAATCCGTTCACCCGGACGAACCCGTTCACCCGCACCAACCCGTTCACGCGCACCAACCCNNCCCCCCGGCCCCACCCCCCCCCCCCCCCCCACCCCTCCCCCCCCCCCCACCCGGGGGGGGGGCGCCGGAGGGGGCGCGGGCGGCAGCGACGACTACCTCGAGCCCGGACGCGGCGCGCGACAGCCCGTCACCTGGTTGGGCCCCGCTCCGGTGCGCGGGTCCGCTCCGAAGCGCGGACGGCGGCCCGTCGTCGCGGTGCTCGACACCGGCTGCGGCGAACACGCCTGGCTGCCCGCCGACATCGTCACCCGCACTGTCGACCTCGACGGTGTGCCGGTGGGGCTGACCGACGACGCCGACCCGGAGCGCTACCCCGACCTGTACGGGCAGCTCGACGGCGAGATCGACGCGGTCGCCGGGCACGGCACCTTCATCGCCGGGCTCGTCCGACAGGCGGCCCCGGATGCCGACATCCTCTCGATCCGGGTGGCCGGAGCCCTCGGAGTGGTCGACGAGAGCACCCTGCTCGAGACCGTCGCCCAGGTCGTGACGCTGCTCGCCCGCCACCGGGAGGATCCGAACACGGGCTTCCCGATCGATGTGCTGAACCTGTCGCTCAGCTACTACCACGAGACACCGACCGACGGACTCTTCAGCCTCACGCTGTACCAGCTGCTCGCCAAGGCGCGCGAGCTCGGATGCGTGGTGGTGTGCTCGGCCGGGAACGACGCGATCGACCGCCCCTCCTTCCCCGCGTCGCTCTGGCCCTGGCCTGGTGCCGACAACGGCATCCACCCCGACAAGGACGCGCCGCTCGTGTCGGTCGGAGCTCTCAATCCGTCGGCGCAGTCGGTCGCCCTCTTCTCGAACATCGGCCCCTGGGTCCGGGTCTATGCACCGGGCGCGGCCGTGGTGAGCACGTCACCCGCGTTCGTGGGCGGCACCCAGGCGGTGACGAGGGCCGACGTCGACGGTCTCCGCCGCGAGACGATCGACCCCGACGACTATCGCGGCGGATTCGCGATCTGGAGCGGCACCTCCTTCTCCGCCCCGTACGTGGCCGCGCGCGTCGCCGCGCAGCTCGGCACCGTGCCGGTCGGCGGTGTCAGCCCCGGAGCCGCGGCGAAAGCCGTCGCCGCGGTGCTGAAGTCGCTTCCGGATCCCGTGGACTCCGCCTGATCGATCGCGCCTGATGCACCCGGCCTGATGTACCCCCGGGACGAGCCGTCCGTACCGATGCGGGCGGCCCGTCCTGGTGCGCGGGGTGCTCCGTGGAATCCGGGCTCTTCCCTTGCAGACCCGACGCACGGCATTCTGGAGGGATGCCCCTGTCCGCGATCGAGCTGCACCGGCGCGGCGTCGAAGCGGCGAACGCCCGACGATTCACGCAGGCACGACGCGCGCTCGACACGGCATCCACCCGCACCGACGACCCCGACCTCCGCGCGCGCATCGACGGCACGGTCGCCTACGTGCTCGCGCAGACCGGAGAGCCCGCGGCCGCCGAGCAGCTGTGCCGCGAGGCCCTCGGCCGAACGGGCCTCCGTGCGGAGACGATCACGGTGCTCAGCGGCCAGCTCGGCACACTTCTCATGCACGGCGGACGGCTGGCCGAGGCGGAAGTCGAACTGACCCGCGCCATCGACACGCTCACGGCGATCGGAGACGAGACCACCGAGCTCGCGAACTGTCTGATGAACCGTTCGGTGGTGCGGATGCAGCAGCGCGAACTCGAGACCTGCGTCGAGGATCTGCGGCGCGCGGTGGCCGTGTACGAGGCGAACGACGATGACGAGCCCCTGGCCGAGGCGCGGCACAATCTCGGTTATGCGGCGCTGCTCGGGGGCGACCTCGTCACCGCGCTCACCCTGATGACCCGTTCCCGTCCGAAGCTCGCCGCGATCAGCGACCTCGCCGCGGCGATCAGCGACCTCGATCGGGCGGAGGTGCTGCGCGACGCGGGCCTCACGACCGAGGCCGAAGCGCTGCTCGAACAGGTCGCCGCCCAGTTCGGCGCGCAGCGGATGCGGCAAGCCAGGGGCGAGGCGGAATTCCACCTCGCCCGCTCGCTGCTGCGACATGATCCCGCCGCCGCAGAGCGGGCGGCCCGCACCGCCGCCCGACGTTTCACCGCACTCGGGAATCACGGGTGGGCGGCGCGTGCCGAAGCGGTGCGCCTCGAGGCGCAGCAGCGGGCGAAGC
>NZ_DFQP01000065.1:103124-104809 GCF_002377845.1 Microbacterium sp. UBA3486 | reverse complement strand
GATCAGCGTACGCGCGCCCTTGAGCAGCACGGCGCCCCCGAGCGTGTCCGCCATGTGCCGCGCGGCCTGCGCGCGATCCTCCGCGGTCGTGGACATTCCGAGCCTCTCCTGCAGCCGGGCGAACTCCCGCGCGTGGGGCGTCACGAGGAACGGCGCCGTCGCGCGTTCGGCGAGATCGAGCGCGCCGGCGTCGATCACGACGGCGGCGGTGCCGGAGAGGATCTCCCGCAGAGCCCCGGATTCCGTGTCGCTGCGGTGCGCCGGGTCCGTCCCCGATCCGATCACCCAGGCGTCGACCCTCGAACGCCCCGGGTCAGCCCCGGCGACGGTCTCCGGTCGTCGGGCGAGAACGGCATCCGCCACCCGCTCCGTGCCCACGTAGCGGACGAAGCCCGCCCCGGCTCGCCACGCCGCCTCGACGCCGAGCACCGCGGCACCGGGATACGCGGGCGATCCGGTGCGCAGCGCCACCACGCCGCGGGCGTACTTGTCGTCATCCGCGGTCGGCGCACGCAACAACCGCGCCGTGTCGCCGCGTGTCCACTCGCGCACCTCGAACATGACTCCACGTTAGTGCGACGGCCCGTCCTGCACCCGCGCGGCGGTACCGTCGAAGCGTGAGTCTTCTCTTCTCCCCGCTGCGCATCCGTTCCGTCGACTTCCGCAACCGCCTCTGGGTCTCGCCCATGTGCATGTACAGCGCGGTCGACGGCGTGGCCCAGGAGTGGCATCACACGCACCTCGCGCAGTTCGCGTCCGGCGGCGCGGGACTCATCATCGCCGAGGCGACGGCCGTGGTCCCCGAGGGACGGATCTCACCGCGTGACCTGGGGCTCTGGGACGACGAGCAGCGCGACGCCCTCGTCCCGATCGTCCAGGCGATCCATGACCGCGGAGCTCACGCCGGCATCCAGCTCGCCCATGCCGGCCGCAAAGCATCGACGTGGTGGCCCTGGGCACCCGAACACGGATCGGTGCCGGCCGCCGATGGCGGGTGGACGACATCCGCCCCCTCGGCCATCGCCTTCGACGGCTTCGACGAGCCGGTCGCCCTCGACCTCGCCGGGATCGACCGTGTGGTCGACGCATTCGCGTCCGCAGCACGGCGCGCGACGGACGCCGGGTTCGACGTGCTGGAGGTGCACGGGGCGCATGGGTACCTCCTGCACCAGTTCCTGTCTCCCCTGTCGAACCTGCGCGGGGACGAGTACGGCGGCTCCCTCGAGAATCGTGCCCGCCTGCTGCTGCGCGTCGTCGACGCGGTCCGCGAAGCCATAGGAGCCGATGTGCCGTTGTTCGTGCGCATCTCCGCCACAGATCATGCCGACGGCGGCTTCACGCCCGAAGAAGCGGCGATCGTCGGTGACTGGGCCGCGCAGCGGGGTGCCGATCTGATCGACGTCTCGAGCGGCGGCCTGGTCGCGCACCAGCGGATCAGCGTCTTCCCCGGGTATCAGGTCCCGCTCGCCGAGACCGTGCGACAGGGTGGCCGGATCCCGGTATCAGCGGTCGGTCTCATCACCGCGGCGGCCCAGGCCGAGCAGGTGCTCAGCGAGGGAGCCGCGGATGCGATCTTCGCCGGACGGGAGTGGCTGCGCGACCCCCATTTCGCGCTCCGTGCCGCGCACGAGCTCGACGCCGAGATCGTCTGGCCACCGCAGTACGAGCGCGCCCGCCTGCGCTGA